>JADFKX010000077.1 GCA_022564695.1 Chloroflexota bacterium
CGGAGAGGCCGTCCCCAACTTCGATACCGTCGCGACGGTGGATGGCGGGGAGGCCCTGATCAAGACCGCGCTCGACAGCTTCGGACGGCTCGACATCCTCGTCAACGTCGCGGGGATCCTCCGCGACCGGATGATCTTCAACATGACGGAAGAGGAGTGGGACGCGGTGATCGCGGTCCACCTGAAAGGGCACTACTGCACTACCAAGCCGGCCTCCATCCTGATGCGCCAGCAGCGCTACGGACGGATCATCAACTTCTCGTCAGGATCGGGACTGAACGGCAATCCGGGCCAGGCGAACTACGGCGCGGCGAAAGCGGGCATCGCCGGCTTTACGCGAGTGGTCGCGCGCGACCTCGGCCGCTACGGCGTCACCTGTAACGCCATCTCGCCGGGCGCGGCGACGCGCATGACGCAGACCGTGCCCGACTCCTCCCGCGAGCTTCGCGCTCGGGCGGGCATTCAGAGCGCGGGCGGCCAGGCCCAGCGCCAGTCAGGGCTGCCATCGATGCGAGAGCCGGAGTATGTGGCGCCGATGGTGGTCTTCCTCTGCACGGACGAAGCGTGGAACATCAACGGCAAGATCTTCGCCGTTTCCGGAGGCTCGGTCTCCCTCTTGCAGGAAGAGGTGCCAATGCGCACCATCGTCAGGGACGGCGCGTGGACGATGGAAGAGCTGCAAGACCTTGTGCCCATGCGTCTGATGTTCGGGCTAGCGAACCCAGCGCCGCCGCCACCAGACTTGGCGATCCCCGGGCGGCCTGTCTCGGCTGCCGCGCGCAACTAAGCTCCCTTTAGCAGCCGTAACCCAGACGCGACGTGGACCGAAGTCCGCTCCGCATTCTTCTCACCCGGTTCTCGGAGCTGCTACGGCCCGCCGTCTACAGGCGTGGGTAGCCAATCCTGGAGGAGCTCCATCAGAATAAACATGTTGCCGCCGCGCTCGGTCTGCCCGCACTCGACGAAACCCGCCTTCTCGAAACAGCGCTGAGCTCGCCGATTCCATGTCAACGTCTTGAGGTGAATGCGCTGGAAGCCCATCCTTGCCAATAGGTGCTCCACCAGAAGCCGCACCGCCTCGCTGCCATACCCCTGACCCCAGAACTGCTGGTCGCCGATGGTGATGCCCAGCTCGGCTTCCTGCCGGAGCGTATCGATGTTGTAGTACATGATGTTGCCGATGTGCTGACCGTTCTCGTCCTCCACTGCGAAGGAGCGCCCCGCCGTGTCCGTGAACCGCATATCGAACGACCAGTTGCGCTGATAGTCCGGGAAAGGAACCCGTGTTGGGTTGGAGGCGTCGAAGCGCGCCAGCTCCTCGTCGCTGCGCCAGGCGTACTCGTCGGCGGCGTCGGCCATCCGCTTGCGACGCACTACCGTCTTGCGGCTGCGGACAATGACGTCATCGCAGGGAAATCCCTGTCTGCCGGTAGGCACAGCGATCACGATGATCCCTTCAGCTTGGACATCGCCTGTCGCACCATATTCTTATCGTTGTCAAACGTCAACCTTCCTATCGCCTCATCCACCGGCACCCACT
The DNA here is from genome assembly GCA_022564695.1 of Chloroflexota bacterium. GTDB lineage: Bacteria > Chloroflexota > Dehalococcoidia > SM23-28-2 > RBG-16-64-32 > JADFNQ01. The sequence continues at coordinate 1,541 of JADFKX010000077.1, forward strand.
CAACCCGGTCGTGCTCCGCGTCGTGGTCCTCGGTGCGGCCGCCCGTGGAGCGCATCAAGTAGTGATGCACCCACTTGTGATAGCGGACGCCGTCAGCGGAGAACCAGTACTCGACGACGCCGATCTTCTTCACTATCTCCACCTTGAGGCCGGTCTCCTCGGTCACTTCGCGAATCGCCGCCTCCCGCAGCGATTCGCCTTCGTCCAGCGTCCCTTTGGGGAGCCCCCAGACGCCATCCTCGTCGCGGCCGCAGATCACCACCTCGGTCCCCGCGGCCCCCTCCCTCAGCACGGCGCCGCCCGCTGATACTGCTCGCTCTACCGGCATCTTATCTGGCTTGCGAGTCATTAGACCCTATACTCGGCGGAGAGAGGGTCGATGGCGAAGTCGGCCTCCGCGAAGGAGGCGGTTGCCGCCTCCTTCACTCTGGGCGAGGAGTCCTCCAACAGCGGGCGCAGCATCACCTTCGCCGCGCTGCCGCCTATCTGTCCCAGCGCCAGGATAGCAGCCTCCTGCACCACCGGGTCAGAGTCCTGCAGGACCGGGTCCAGATGGGTCACCGCTTTCCTGTCAGCAAGGGCGCCGAGAGCTGTGGCGGCCTCATAGCGTATCTCGGGATCGTCGTTCGCCAGTTCGTCTATTAGCACCGGCAGCCAACGCGGTTCGCAGCTCCGCCCCATAGCGTGCAGGGCGCTGATCTTCAGGCGTACCTCTTCACCCCCGTAAGCCGCCTCGATCGCCTCTCTCACCCAGGGCCGGCTGGAAGCGCCGATCGCCTCCAGCGCCCTCGCTCGTACCTCCTCCACCTCCAGCGCATCCTCGATAGTCCGGCGCAACCCCTGCTCCACCTTCTGAAATTGATGCTCTTGGAGATTGCCTAGCGCGGAGAGCAACACAAACCGGCCCAGCGCCAGCGCTGCCTCTTCCCGCACCTCCGCCTCTTCGTCCCGCTCCAGCAGGCGCAACAGCGGCGGAATCAGGTCGTGCCCTTCGTACTCCCAGAGGCCGCGCACCGCATCGGATCGGACGGCAGCGTCTCCGTCCTCCATTACCGCGAAGAACACAGCGTCAAAGTTGAGATCTGCGTTGTCCTCCGTCAGCGCTACAAGTTGATACATCACCTGCCGCCTACGCTCAAAGTTGATATCAGGCCAGGCGGAACGGAACGCTTCGATCTGCTCGGACTCTAAAGCGTCGAGTTGCTGTAGGCCGGTCACGCTCATCTGCGTAGCCGGGTCCTTAAGGCCGTCCAGATAGCTTACAAACTCCATATTCGCGCCGGTGTGAGAGTCAAGGCCCACACCAGCCATTTTACAACGGGAATCGAGAGTTCGCCTCTCAGCCGTCGGGCACGGCCCTCTTTCGCTGGCCATCACCCTCGCCCAGCTTCGGTTCGGTGCCCTGAATTAAGCGGCGTATGTTCGCTGTGTGCAGAAGCAGCACCAACGCCGTCGCGAATGCGCCGAACATGGCCTGCGTGTACGTGTACTCATCCACCCCTAGGAAATTCCTGACGCCAGCCACCGCCAGGATTAGAAACGCCAGCGCGCCAAGGGGCACCGTGATGATCGACATTAGCGACATGTAGCGAAACGTCAAGACGACGAACAGGCCTACAGCCAGTATCCCCGTTGCGATGTGCAGCCCCAGCGCGGCGTACACTCCGACGGAGGCGGCAACCCCGCGGCCCCCACGGAAGCCGATATACAGCGGGAAGTCGTGCCCAATCACCACGGCAACGCCTGAGGCCACCTGGAGGCCGTGCGACTCGAATATCACCCAGGTGACCATTACGGGTGCGTACCCCTTCAACGCATCGGCCACCAGTACACCGATGAACGGCCACCGGCCCAGCGTGCGCATCACGTTTGTAGCGCCGGTCACCCCGCTACCGAAATCGCGCACGTCGATCCCCTTGAGCGCTCGCCCGGCGATGTATCCGGAAGGGATCGACCCCACAAGATACGAGATGGCGATGACCGCCGCGAACTCTAGCAGCATCAGTCGCTGCTCTTGCTGCGGAAGATGAGCCGGATCGCCGTCCCTTCAAAACCGAACGCCTTGCGCACCGTCTTCTCCATGTAGCGCTTGTACGAGAAGTGCAGCGAGCTGGCGTCGCTCACGAAAAACACGAACGTGGGTGGGTTCACCTCCGCCTGGGTCACGTACAGGATGCGCAGCGCCCGCTGGCCCTTGGACGGCGGCCGGTGCGCCGCCACCGCCTTTTGGATAACCGTGTTCAGCTCCGGCGTGGGTATCCGCTGCCCGCGCGTCTCGTGGACCTCCAGCGCCAGATCCAGCAGCCCATCGATGTTCAAGCCGGTCTTGGCCGATACGAACGCCAGCGGCGCCCAGGGCGCGAACCGAAGCCGGCGCAGCTCCCTGTTCGCGAACCGTTCGCGGCTCTCCTCCGTGTCCTCCACCAGGTCCCACTTGTTGGGCACCACAATGAGCCCCTTATGGGCGTCTGTGATGTAGCCCGCGATGTGCAAGTCCTGCGCCGTCAGCCCCTCCGATGCGTCCACTACCAGCAGCCCGATATCCGCCCGCACCAGCGCCTCCTGCGCTCGCATAACGCTGTACTGCTCAATGCCGCGTGTAACCTTGCCGCGGCGGCGGATCCCCGCCGTATCAATGAGCACCAACTCCTGCCCGCCGTATTCGAACGGCGTGTCCACCGCATCGCGCGTGGTGCCGGGCTCCTCGCTCACCAGAACGCGATCCTGTCCCAGGATGGCGTTCACCAGCGCCGATTTGCCGACGTTGGGCCGCCCCACAATAGCCAGTCGCAGTGTCTCTGGGGGCGCCTCCGGCTCCACCGGCGGCAGCAGCTCCTCCAGCCGCTCGCGCAGATCGCCCACGCCGATGGCGTGATAGGCGCTAATCAGGATGGGATCGCCCATCGCAAGCTCGTAGAACTCAGCGGCGGTCTCACGGCGGCGGTCGTTGTCGGCCTTGTTCGCCACCAGAAGCACCGGCTTGTCCGTTTTCCGCAGGAGCTGCGCAATCTCCTCATCCGCGGACGTGCAGCCGGAGACAACGTCCACCAGGAACAGGATAACCTCCGCTTCCGCCATCGCCGTCTCAACCTGATGACGGATCAGCGCTGGGTAGCCTTCCTCCGCGGCCGGTACGAGCCCGCCCGTATCGATGACGGCGAACGAGAGCTGGCCCATCTGCACCTCTCCGTACAGGCGGTCCCGCGTCGTCCCCGCGATGTCCTCCACGATAGCGTGACGGCCACCTACCAGGCGGTTGAACAGCGTGGACTTGCCGACGTTGGGTCGCCCTACGATGGCGACTACGGGCTTGCCTGTAATATCTCCTGTCGGGGAGGGGCGGCCCCTGGCACGTGCCACAGCTATCCCGGCTCTGGAGCGATCGACTCCAGCGTGATCTCGACCTGTTCGGGCGAGACGGACGCTACCGACGCTTCAGAGGGGACGGAGACGCTAACGCTGATTGTATGCGTGCCCTCCGTCAGCCCCGTCAGGTTGATGGTGGCGGCGATGTCGTTAGGACGTATCCCCTGAAGATCGGGCAACTCTCCCAGCAATACCACCTCCACCAGCGGCAGCGGCCCGCTCACGCTCAAATCGGGGTCAAGCCCCACAATCACCACCGTCACGCCCAGCGTCTGCCTCCCTTGACCGGGCTTAATCTGGACCGTCACCGTGACGCTCGTCCCCCCGCTGACGCTTACGCCTGTCGGCAGGTCCAACGACACTGTGAGGATCACATCCTCTGTAGCGCCTGTTATGTCCAGTGGCTGCGTGCGGATCGTCGCCGTCTCCCCCACGAAGGACTGAGGCCCAAACACGGTAATAACCGGCGGGTCGGCGAACAGGCTGACGATGTCATACCCGGACGCAGGGATACCAACCACCGTTGGGGAGATGACTAAGGCACGGCTGAACTGAGTCTGCTCTATCATCACCGATACGTTCATAACGCTGGGCTCCAGCGACACCCCTTCCACAAGAAACCCCCGTGAGTCCCGGGGCTCCAGGCGTACCGCCTGCGTCAGACTCTCTGTGCGTCCTCCGAGGTCCAGGCTGGCCACCGCCTGCGTCACCAGCGTTACCCTGTCCTGCGTCCCGGTTACCAGCACCGATTTGGCGTCCAGCTCCGGAATACTCACCTCGTAGCCCGGCGGCGGCGCTCCCTCCAGGCTCACTGATGCGGGTACGGACTTGCTGAACAGACTCTTCAGCTCTACCGTCACAATATCCGGTATAACCTGCGTGACCCGCAGGCCGCCGCGCCCCGTCAGCGGCTCCACTCTCACCGGAAGGTCGTACGTGCCCGCCTGAAGCCCGTCCAGGTCCAACGTCGCCTTGAAATCAGCCAGTGATAGCGTGTTCCACACGTCGTCGGCCACGTCCACCCTCACCCGCACGTTGACCGGCGACCCCGACAAAGCGAGGTCCCCCGGCACGTTCACCGGCTCCACCGCCAGTTCGATCGGCAGGACGCCGGAGCGCGTTGGGTTCTCCGTATCCGTCACGAATATCCACAGCGCGAACCCCAGCACTATCGAGAGCGACGCCAGCCCCACGTTATTGCGGACAGACGACGCGACCGGCCAGACGAGCGTGCGCAGGAAGTGTGGCACGTCGCTTAAGAACTGCCTCAGCCGCTCCATAGCAATACCCGCTCCCTCAGCGACTCAGGCCCGACAGCCGACGCCGTATTGGTCGGTCCAGCTCGCTGGTCGGAACCAGCAGGCTCCGCAGGATACCCCGCAGGCGCGGCCCGTCCAGGCTCGAAATCATCCTCCCGTTCGCCGCCACAGAGATGCTCCCTGTCTCTTCCGAAACTATCACCGCCACCGCGTCCGTCCTCTCGGAGATCCCCATCGCGGCTCGGTGTCGCAGACCCGCTGGCTCATGACTCGTGCGGTCTGATAACGGTAGCGTGCAACCCGCCGCCGCTACCCGCTCCTCATGCAGAATGACCGCCCCGTCGTGCAGCGCCGAGTTCGGATAGAACAGACCCTCCAGCAGACGCGTGGACGGCGCCGCGTCCAGCTTCACGCCCGTATCGATGTAGTCCTGCAACCCCGTCTCTCGTTCGAAGACGATGATCGCGCCGTGGTGGTTTGTCGATAGGTTCAGGACAGTATCGGCTACCACGTCCACTACCGTCTCATACAGCGGGCGTCCCGGCCACGGCCAGCGCCCTGTGCGCCCCACCCGCTCCAGGAATCGGCGTATCTCCGGCGCGAAGATAATCGGCACGACGATCAGAATCGCCGGAAACGAGTTCCTCAGTAGCCAGTCCAGCACCGCCAAATCCAGCACCGACGCCAGGATCAGCGCCCCCACCAGCACAATCACGATGCCTCGCAGCAGCGCGATCGCCGTCGTCCCCTTCAGCAGCAGCAGCGACAGGTAGATCAGAATCGAGATCGTGAAGATGTCGATCACGCTCGCCGTCTCGAACCGCCCCAGCGCGTCCCCTATCGTGTCCCAGAGGCCCACGCTAGTTGCTCTCCTCCCCTAGGATTAGCGCCAGCGCCCCCTTCTGCGCGTGCAGCCGGTTCTCCGCCTGATCGAACACAACCGATTGTGTACTCTCGAAAACCTCCTCCGATACCTCCTCGCCCCGGTGCGCCGGCAGGTCGTGCATGAAGATCGCCTCAGGGGCCGCCATCGACATCAGCTTCGCGTCTACCTGATACCCATCGAACGCCTCTCGTCGCTGCGTCGCCTCCTCCTCCTGACCCATGCTTGCCCACACGTCCGTATACACCACGTCCGCCGCCGCCGCCGCCTCCTTCGCCTCCCGTACGCACACGATACCGCCCCCGGACTCCCGCGCTAGCTCCTCCGACCGCGATACCGTCTTCTCATCCAGCTCGTACCCCTCCGGCGTTGCGATACGGAACTCCATCCCCATCATTACAGCCCCCAGTGCCAGCGACCGCGCCACGTTGTTCCCATCGCCGATGTACGCCAGGCTAACGCCCTCCAGCCGACCCTTGTGCTCAAGGATCGTCAGCAGGTCCGCCAGTGCCTGGCAAGGGTGCTCGCTCTCGGACAGCGCGTTAATCACGGGCACGTCCGCCCAGCGCGCCAACTGCTCCACCGTCTCCTGCGCGAACGTACGCGCCGCGATGCAGTCCACGTAGCGGCTCATCACCCGCGCCACGTCCTCCACCGGCTCCCGTGTCCCCAGCCCCACCTCCGCCGGCGACACGTAGATGCAATCGCCTCCAAGCTGTCTCATGCCCACGTCAAAGGAAACGCGAGTCCGCAGCGAAGGTTTCTCGAACAGAAGCGCCAGCGTCTTTCCCGCCAGCAGCCTGCGGCTGTCACCCCCACCGGATCGCATCGTCTCGTTCGTCGCTTGCCCTGTCCGCTTTGCGGACTCCGATGCTCCGCTCGGAGAGCCTGCCTGACGTTGGGGAACGGGCCGAAGGCCCGCCTTCAGCGCCCGCGCCGTCTCCAGCACGTGCGACAGCTCCTCCGACGAAAGATCAGCGATAGAAAGCAGGTCGCGCCCGCGCACCTGTACACCTCCAAGGCTAAGGTTAGGCCTGCCCGCTATGGCGGGATCGGCAACCCAAGTATAGCATCCGCCCTCTGCCGTCCGCCCCGCTGTCCGGGTGCAGCGTGCTGCTCCCGCTGAACGCCGTACGGGACGGACAGGGCGGTCAACTCTCCTGCGTCCCTTACCTACGCGCTCGCGAATTCGCCAACGGCCGAGCGTAGATAAGCATCATTCGGTTAAATCAATAGTTGACATTATATCCATCGATGAGTACACTTATGTCACCACGGGCGAACCCGGCTTCGCCCTGCAGCTCTAGTGCAGGCAAACCATATGTCGCCTAGGGGAGGCGCCACCAGACGATCCGCCTCCGCGCGGGTCAATACCTCCGGCGAGTAGGGATACCTGGCGCCTCCCATCAGATCGGAATCGCACTCCCTCCCTTCGCGATCCCGCACCGTCTTGGCGAAGCTACCGTCCGTGTGAGGTTTAGGCGCTTCGAGCTTCAACACAACGCATCCCGCGGACGAGGTTCGGAGCGCCTCTCCACGTCTCCCACGCCGAAAGCGGGGTGACCATGCCAACCCTAGCGTCCCTGTTGTACCATAGCCTTCGCACAGCGCCCATCACCAATAACTCGCCACTCCGTAGACACTCGCCCTAGCCGGGCGCACACCGCGGCGGGCCACGTAGGAAGGGGAACGCAATGAAGACGCAGCCGCTATCGGAGCTGAAGACCGAGTTTCTATGCGAGATTAGCGTGGACCTGGAGGAAGCGCAGCCCATCGGACTCACGCCGCACGGCAACCGCCAGATCGTCTACGTCAAGGGTGGCACTGTCGAAGGCCCCAAGATTAAGGGTGAGCTGCTCCCCGGCGGCGGCGATTGGTTCCTCATCCGTCCCGACGGCGTAGGTGAGCTGGATGTCCGGGCCACCCTACGCACCGACGACGGCCAACTCATATACTCCTATTATCGTGGCATTATCGACGCCTCCCCTGACGTCTTTCAGCGCGTGCTCGCAGGTG
>JADFKX010000002.1 GCA_022564695.1 Chloroflexota bacterium
ATGCTGGTCGACGCGGGAACGAACACCGAGGTCATCATTGGGAACAAGGATGGGTTGATGGCCGCCTCGTGTCCCGCCGGTCCTGCTTTTGAGGGGGGGCCGGTGACGTACGGCATGCCGGGCTGCGAGGGAGCCATCGAGTCGCTGCGCCGCGTCGACGGGCGGTTTCAATTCAAGACAATTGGAGACGTCGAGCCGCGGGGAATTTGCGGGTCGGGGCTGATCGACCTATTGGCCGAATTGCGGCGGCATGATTTGATGACGCCCAAGGGCGTGTTTGCGGACAAGGCCCAAGAATTCATGATCGTGCCGGAGCACGGAATTACCTTTTCCCGTGAGGATGCCAGTCACCTGGCCCAAGCCAAGGCGGCCAACTACTGCGGACAGATTATGCTCATGCGGAAATTCGGCATCACGCCGTCGGAAATCACCCGGCTGTACCTGGCGGGCGGATTTGCCAATTACGTCGACGCCGTGAACGCCATCGAAATGGGCTTTCTGGCGCCGGTTGAGCCGGATCGCATCGAGAAGTTCGGCAATGCGGCCAGCCGCAACCACTCCTTCGGCTGGATCGCGGAGGAAGCGGTAGAAATTGCCCGCGCGCACGTAGCCAAGCTGATCGCCGCGGACAAGTACCGGGAGGTCTCCCTCGAATACAAGGTTCGGGGTAACCTTAACAGCGCCGCCTATGAGATGCTGGAGCAGATCGTCACCGAGCTTCGACACAAGCAGCGCACGCCCAATCACCAGAGGGAGCTGAGAGACATCCTAGATTCAAGAGGTGGAGGAATCAGTGAGCGAGTCGCTGTTTGCGATGTCTTCATAGGCGACTTCCGGGAGGGCCCGTTATGCATCGAACTGAAGGGGCCTACCCCGAATTTAGATACAGCCGCGGGTGCTAAGAGGAACATGCTCTACTTCCTCGCCATAATGCATCGCTCCGGACATCTGAATGCGAAGGCTTTCCTAGGCTTCTATTACAATCCGTGGATTGAGCGTATCTTGTACGCTCACTGGACTACAAAGCAGATTATGGACATGGACCATGAAGTCCTTATGGGCGCTGAGCTTTGGGATCACATAGGCGGCACGGGTACGTTTGATGAAATGATTCCAATTTTGGAAAAGGCGCGGAAGGAGGTATTTGGTGCGTAACTGTATGCACCTCGTCTCCTTCAGCTTAGCACCTTCCGGCAAAGTCAGACAAAGTGATGCCGTTAGCGAGGGTCCCCCGTAGCCCATGCCCACCATAACCCTCTACGGCGGCGCCGGGATGATCGGCGGCAACAAGATCCTCCTGGAGGACCCGCAGGCGGACCGTGATTCGCGCCTGTTCTTCGACTTCGGGACGACGTTCAAGACCCGGGACCTCTACTTCGAGGAGTACCTGAATCCCCGGCCCGGCGCAGGCCTGCTGGACATGCTGGAGATGGACCTGCTGCCGCCCCTGGAGGGGCTGTACCGGCCGGACCTGGTGTCCAGCGGCGAGGTGTGGGAGCGCTGCCGGGGCCGCCCCGGGTACCGAGAGATTGACAGCGTGGACGGGGTGCTGGTCTCGCACGCTCACGTAGACCATACGGGGTACATATCGTTCTTGAAGGAGGAGACGCCGATATACGCCAGCGCTCTGACGGCGTTCATTGCCAAGGCGATGCAGGACTCCAGCATGGCGGACTTCGAGAAGGAGGTGTGCTACCTCAACCCAAGGGCACCGGCAGCGGAAGGGGAGAGCGCCTACCTGAGGACGGCGCGGGAGAGCTACCGGCAGCGGCCGTTCCGCTTTATGGACGTACCAGCCCTGGGCACGAAAGCGAAGGAGTATTGGGAGAGCTCACCGAGGAAGCGGAAGGAGATTGTGACGGCGCCGTTCGAGATCGCTCCCGACAGGGTTGGCCGGCTGCCGGTGCGGTACTTCCCGGTGGACCATTCCGTGTACGGCGCGGGGGCGTGGGCGGTGGAGACCTCCGCCGGCTGGGTGGTGTACAGCGGCGACCTGCGCTGGCACGGGTCGGCGGCCGAGGATACGAAGCGCTTCATCCACGAGGCGGCGTTGTTAAAGCCGCGGCTGCTCCTCTGCGAGGGCACGCGCATCCCCAAGGACTACGAGGTGAGCGAGGCGGAGCTGGAGAACCACACGGAGCGGGACGTGTTCGACAGGGCGCTACGGCTTGTGCGCGCCGAACGTGGCCTCGTCATCGCCGACTTCGGGCCCCGTAACATCGAGCGGTTGGAAACGTTCCTAGGGATCGCGCGGGAGACACGGCGGAAGCTGGTGATCCTGGCCAAGGACGCCTTCCTGCTGGAGATGATGGGCCTGGTGTCGCCTTCGGTGCCCGGCCCGTCCAACAGCGACGATATGCTCATCTACAAGGACCTCCGGTACAGAGTCGAGCCGTGGGAAGAGGGGCTGCGCGAACAGTCCGGGAGCCGTCTGTTATCGGCGCGGCAGGTACGAGACTCGCCGGGCGATTACATTCTCTGCTTCAGCTTCTGGGACGCCAAGAACCTCATCGATATCAACGTGCAGGGCGGCCTCTACGTGTACTCGTCTAGCGAGGCGTACACGGAGGAGCAGGAGATGGACTTCGAGCGGCTGCGGAACTGGCTGGGGCACTTCGGAATGCGTTCGGTGGGGCTACCGTACGCGAAGCGCCAGAGCATTTCGGCGCTGCCGGAGGACGAGCAGGGGCTTCACGCCTCCGGCCACGCCAACGCCAACGACATCATGGACTTCGTGCGGGAGATCAACCCGCGGACGGTCGTGCCCATCCACACGGAGAACCCGGGCTACTTCCTGGAGCACCTGAAGGACACGGACGTAGAGGTGGCGATACGTGACTACGGGGGGTCGCTGACGTTCGGGTAAATGCGAAGGCGACCCTGCATCGGGCCGCCTGGCTTCGGGCCGGTTCGCGCCGCTATGAGACGGGCTTCAGCTCGTTGACGCGCGCCCGCACGGCGTCTGCGTCCTTGAACCACTGAGCGTCGAGCTCCGTGTATTCCTTCCACTGGTCGGGGACATCGTCCTCGGCGAAGATCGCCGTCACGGGGCACACGGGCTCGCAGGCGCCGCAGTCGATGCACTCGTCGGGGTCGATGTACAGCTTGCGGTCGGTGCCCTCTTCGTAGTGGATGCAGTCCACGGGGCACACTTCCACGCAAGAGATGTCCAGGAGGTCGATACAGGGCTCGGCGATTACGTAGGTCATCGCTACTCCTCTTCGGCTTGGTGGTAGCCCACCTGTTTCTTCATTATGAGAAGCGAAAAGTTGACCAATTCGCTATCCTTAATTATGCTATCGTCCCCGATAGGGACAAGTCAAGGGGTTTTCTAGCGCTTCCAGAACTGCCAGCGCCTCTTGCCGCCACGCGCCCTCTCCTCCGCGGCGCGACGCTCCTCCTCCAGCCGCTCGCGGGCCCGTCCCAGCGGCAGCTCGCGACGGAGCATCGTCATCTCGCCCGCCAGGTCAGAGGCGACCGCGGGGTCCGCCGCGATCTCCGGGAACAGCGTCCGCAGCTTCTCGTCGAAGCCAGGTGCGGTGGAGCGAGGACGGGCGCTGTCGCCGGCCATCGTGTCGAACACGGAGTACATCTTCAGCTCGCTCAACACGGACGACATCCCCGTGGCCAGGAGCGTTACCTGGAGGGGCGACAGCTCCAGCGTCGCCGTCTCGGCCTCGAGCTGCGGCTCCAGCGCCGCCGGCAGCTCCGCCAGGCCGTGCTCGTACTCCTGCATCGTCTCGCGGTCCAGCTCCGAGCCGGGCCGCGCCAGGTGATAGGCGATGGCCAGGGCGACCATGCGGGCCTGACGCTGGGGGAGACGTAGGGAGAAGCGGGTCATGGCTTTATGCCGTTTCCACAGCACTCCGCTAGTCTGCCTCGATGTCTCCCATCCACTCGGGCACCTCTATCTCAAGTTCTTCAATGGAATCCCCCACAGCATGGGCCTTCGCAACCTTCTCAATACTTGACCTTAGGGCTCGAAGTAAGTCCTGAACATTAGCAATCTCTTCATTGCTGGCCTCCCGCTGCCCAAGCACTTCCAGCAGTCCTCTGAGGACTCCGCAGAGTGCCGCCAAGCTTGAATTGGAGACATACTGGGTAGCGATGAGATGATCGAGAGCTGGTGAGCTCAGCCGGGGAATAACCTGACTAGCTGCTGGGCGCTGCAAATTGGCATCCTCATGGCCTGCATTGCTTTCCTCCGCAACCGCATCCTCCAGAAAGCTTGCCATCAACCCGAGCTCCGCTCCGAGGGCGGCGAGCTTACGCGCGCTCTCTTCCCGTCGAAACTCAAATACATCCAAGGATCGCTGATGAAGAAAGTCTGAAACGGGATTGTCTGAGCGATCCGCATCGTTTTCGATTTGGCGAAGCACCGCCCCGAGCTTCTTCTTAAATTCTTGTTTATCCGCAGTGGTCTTCCATTTGTACACGTGAGATGCATAACCGTGAAGGTCTGAAGGTATATCTTTGCGGCGCTGCGCTACCATTATGGTTCGGTTCTTTAGAGTGTGCCGCACGCCGAGTTCATAGAAGACGTTAGGGTTGCGATCAGTTAGGTCAGCAATGACGATGTTCGCCTGATATAAGGAGTTAACGACCTTGCTGATCACGTTGCCCGTCGTCGCTTCTGAGCGGAGGCAGTTGTATCCCAAACGAGCTCCCTCAATGGCTGGCTTGATTACCGCTTCGAAGATGTCAGTCCACTCCTCCTCGCTGCACGTCTTCGTCTTGGAGAATGGCATTATGACGTAGCACAGCTTCGTCGGTTGGTTCCTTTTCGGCATAGCCTATCCCCTCCTTTGGTTGCCTCTGCTCATCAATCCCCCGCTGCTACCTTCACCCGCCTGGCGCGGCGGGTCAGCTTCTTGCGCAGATACTGGCCGGTGAGGCTCGCCTTCACCCGCACGATCTCTTCTGGCGTGCCCGAGGCGACGATCTCGCCGCCGCGGTCGCCGCCCATCGGCCCCAGATCGATGATGTGGTCGGCCTGCTTGATGACGTCCAGGTGGTGCTCGATGACCAGCACCGTGTTGCCCGCGTCCACCAGCCGGTGCAGCACACGCATCAGCGCGTTAACGTCCTCGAAGGAGAGGCCGGTGGTGGGTTCGTCCAGGATGTACAGCGTGCGGCCGGTGGCGCGACGGGAGAGCTCCGTCGAGAGCTTGACGCGCTGCGCCTCGCCGCCGGACAGCGTCGTCGCCGGCTGACCCAGCTTGACGTAGCCCAGCCCCACGTCGTGCAGCGTCTGAAGCTTGGAGCGCACCCTGGGGAACGCCTCGAAGTAGCCCAGCGCCTCCTCCACCGTCATGTTCAGCACCTCGGCGATGTTCTTGCCGCGGAAGCTGATCTCCAGCGCCTCGCGGTTATAGCGGTCGCCGTGACAGACCTCGCAGGGCACCTCCACATCGGGCAGGAACTGCATCTCGATCTGGATGTAGCCCTGGCCCTGGCAGGCCTCGCAGCGGCCCCCCTTGATGTTGAAGGAGAAGCGGCCCGGCTTGTAGCCCCGCAACCGTGCCTCGGGGACGGAGGCGAACAGCTCACGCACAGTGGTGAACAGGCCGGTGTAGGTGGCGGGGTTTGAGCGCGGGGTGCGGCCGATAGGCGACTGGTCGATGGTCACTACCTTGTCCAGCTGCTCCAGGCCGATGATCGCATCGCACTCCCCGGGGCGGTCGCGGGCGTCGTACAGGAGCTGCGCCGCCTTCTTCGACAGTATCTCGTCGACGAGAGTCGATTTGCCGGAGCCGGACACGCCTGTGACGCAGACGAACTGGCCCAGCGGTATCCGCACGTCGATGTTCTTCAGGTTGTTCTCGCGGGCGCCCTGGATGACGATCGCCTTGCCGTTGCCGGGGCGACGCTCAGCGGGCACTGGTATCTGGCGGCGGCCGCTAAGGTATTGGCCGCTGATGGACTCTTCGCAGGCCTCCACCTCCTCCGGGGAGCCGACGACGACCACGTGTCCGCCCGCTTCGCCGGCGCCCGGGCCGAGATCGATGATGTGGTCGGCGGCGCGGATCATCGCCTCGTCGTGCTCCACCACAAGCACGGTGTTCCCCAGGTCGCGCAGCCGCTTGAGCGTCTCGATGAGCCTGGCGTCGTCCACGGGATGCAGGCCGACAGACGGTTCGTCGCAGACATAGAGGACGCCCATGAGGGCGGAGCCGATCTGGGTCGCCAGGCGGATGCGTTGGGCCTCGCCACCGGCCAGGGTGCCGGTGCGCCGGTCCAGCGTCAGGTAGTCCACACCCACGTCGCGCAGGAAGGCTAAGCGAGAGCGTATCTCCTTCAGTATCTGCTGTCCGATCATGCGCTCACGCCCGCTCAGGGGCGCGTCTTCGGCCATCAGACGTTCGATCCAGTCCAGCGCCTCTACGATGCTCATCTGCGCGACGCGGTGGATGTTTGTGTCGTCTATGGTTACGGCCAGGGACTCGGGCTTGAGCCGGGCGCCGCCGCAGGCCGGGCAGGGGTTGGCCGCCATGTGCCGCTCTATCTCCTGACGGACGTAATCGGAATCGGTCTCGCGGTAACGGCGCTCCAGATTGGGGATGACGCCCTCGAACGCGGTTTCCCACGTCTCGCCCTGGCCCTCGGCGCCCTGATAGTGGAGGGTAATAGTGCCGCCATCCCCGTGGAGGATCGTATCCACCTGCTTCTGGGACAGCTCCTTGACGGGCACGTCTACGGAGAAGCCGTGCTTGCGCGCCACCGCCTCCAGGATGCGCATATACCAGGCGGCGACGGCGCTGGAGCGGGACCAGGGCTGGACGGCGCCCTCGGCCAAGGTGAGGTTCTTGTTGGGGATCACCAGCTCCGGGTCTATCTCCATCTTGACGCCCAGGCCGGTGCAGTCCTTGCAGGCGCCGTGGGGGCTGTTGAAGCTGAAGTTACGGGGCTCAAGCTCGCCGAAGGAGACGCCGCAGTGGAGGCAGGCGTAGTGCTCCGAGTACAGCCGCTCGTCCTCACCGTCGATCCAGACGACGAGCAGGCCGCCGCCCAGACGCAACGCCGTCTCCACGGAGTCCGACAGGCGATTCTTGTCCGAGGTGTCCTCGCCGGGCTCCTCAGTCACCACCCGATCGACGACGATATCGATAGAGTGGCGCTTCTTCTTGTCCAGCGCTATCTCATCACCCAGGTCACGCACGACGCCGTCCACGCGGACGCGGACGAACCCCGCCTTGCGGGCGTCCTCGAACGTCTTCTGGTACTCCCCCTTGCGGTCGCGAACCACGGGTGCGAGGATCATCAGGTTCTTACCGGGCGGTAGGGCGAGGATGGCGTCCACGATCTGCTGGACGGTCTGACGCTCAATGGGGCGGCCGCACTGGGGGCAGTGGGGATGGCCGACGCGGGCGAACAGAAGACGCAGGTAGTCGTATATCTCGGTCTGGGTGGCCACGGTGGAGCGGGGGTTGCGGGAGGCGCCCTTCTGGTCGATGGAGATGGCCGGAGAGAGCCCCTCGATGTAGTCCACGTCCGGCTTCTCCATCAGCCCCAGGAACTGGCGGGCGTAGGCTGAGAGCGACTCCACGTAGCGGCGCTGCCCTTCGGCGTAGATCGTGTCGAAAGCCAGGGAGGACTTGCCGGAGCCGGACACGCCGGTTATGACGACCAGCTTATCGCGAGGTATCTCCACGTCGATGTTCTTCAGGTTGTGCTCGCGGGCACCGCGCACGATTATTGAGTTGAGGGGCATGCAAGAGGCCTCCTGGTTGAGATGAACCTAACGAGCTATTTTAGCGCCCCAGCAAGATTAGAACAAGGGTTTTAGATAGCCTCCAGCCTTGCCTCTCGCTAGAATGGTAGCCAATTGCGGACAGCCAGTGGCGAGGAGGAGCCTGTGAGAATACGTCTACCGATCGTGTTGGGAGTGCTCCTGGCGGTGGCCGTCATGGCTCTGGTCGCCTGTACCAGTTCTGGAGTCAATAATGGTACAAACGAAGAGACGCAGCCCTCGAACAGCAGCCAGACGCCAGCAGCGGACGGAGGAGAGATGACACAGGGACCACCAGCGGTATCCGGAGAGCCGATCACTACAGGCAGCGGCCTCCAGTTCATCGACATCGAGCAGGGCAAGGGTGATGCGCCGAAGGCCAGCCAGACCATCGTCGTCCACTACACCGGCTGGCTGGAGTCCGATGGGACGAAGTTCGACAGCTCCGTGGACCGGGGCACGCCGTTCAGCTTCACGATCGGCGAGGGCCAGGTGATCGTGGGCTGGGACGAGGGGTTAGCGACGATGCAGGTGGGCGGCAAGCGAAGGTTGATCATCCCGCCGGATCTGGCCTACGGCGAGGCCGGCGCCGGCGGTGGCTCCATCCCTCCAAATGCGACGCTTATCTTCGACGTGGAGTTGCTGGAGATCCGATAGAGGCTTCGTCGGAGTGGCTGGACGCCCCAACTCCCCCCATCGAACAACGAGTTCTGGACGTAAGCTAAATCTCGGACCGCTCGCCTCAGCCCGTAATTTCGCCGATAGCGTAACGGATCTCTACCGTCACCTCGACATCGCTATTGTTGACCACCTGGATGGCCCCACAGCCGCGGCTGGTCTGGCCGGACGTGCCCTCCCCTATCAGATCGGTTCCCCCCATGCGTGTCCAGTACAGTTCGATGTCGACACCCTCCGGGGGGTAGGGACTGCGTACCTGCCAGCTGAGATACAAGACGAGGGCAGCGCAAGGGGGCGGAGTGATGCCCAACTCCCCGGCCAGATCTATGGGGTCCAGGTTGAGGACGCCTCCAGCCTGCAAGGTCGGTAGCAGCACGTCTTCACCAAGCGACGTCACTCCGGGATCCAGCTCGATCGGCGCCGCGTTCGGGGCCTCCGGCGTCGGTGATGGAGCAGCCGTAGGGGAAGGCGTGAGATCTGCGGTCGGCATCGCTGTGGCCGTTGGCACGGCTGTCGGCGTGGCAGTGGGACCAGCGGGGACGGTGACGGCCGCGCCGCCATCGTCGCCACAAGCAGCGAGGAGAAAAGCAGCCCCGGCCAGCAGGGGTACTAGCATGCCAAGGTTAGAGGTCACACGATATCTCGCACACTATAACGCTAGAGGCGGGCGCAGGTAACCGAGATGTCCCCTTCGCGATGTCAGCCTAGACAGCGGGCACTGAAGTGCGGGGAGTATGGGCCCGACCCCTGGAGGCCTGAAGGCCTCCGCTACATCAACTGTCCGTCAGGACCCTAGCCGCTTACCGAACTCGTCCAGCTTCTCCTCCAGCTCGCGCTGGACAGCGGCCATCGTGAAGTCGCCACGGGTGCGCTCCAGGATGCCGCGCATCGCGTCGGTGCTGCGGCGCAGGCCGCTGGTAACCGCCTCCGGGAAGTCCATCGTGACGAGCACGTCGTAGATGTCGCCCATGGCACCCAGCGTGTCCTCGCAGTGCGGGACATCGCCCTCACGGAGGGAGTCCAGGAGATGCCGGCGCAGCTCACCTATCGTCTCGGCGATGCCGTTCAGGTAGGCCGGGGCGAGCACACCCAGATCGTCAGGCGAGGGCAGCGGCCGCCCGGCGATGAGGGCCAGGGTTGTAGCAGCCTCGACGTACTCCTTCTGGGCGTCGTGCACATATCCGGCGTTCAGGATGTCCGGGTGTTGGGCGAGGGCAGAGGCCAACTCCGTAAGGTTGGCCGCGGCCCGGACGATCAGCTCCTGGGCCGCCTCGAAGTCGCGGCGGTGAACGCAGCGGATGGCGTTGGCGGAGAAGCGGACGGTCTCGCGGCAGAGGGGAAGCGCCTTCTCACGAGCGCCGTGCTTGGCGGTAAAGTGCTGTCGGGCGCTCTCCGCGATCTCGTCCAGGCCGTCGGTGTTCATGGCTAAGCCCCTTACTGGTTACAGGTCCTTGACCGGCTCCGGGAACTCGCCCTCACGGGCGGCGTCGATCATCTTCCTCGCCTCTTCCGGCATCTCGATGCCCGACTCCTTGAACTTACGCTCCGTCCAGCGGCCTATCTGGCGCGGGTCCTTGTAGTCCTCCAGCCGCTTGGGCTCCGAGCCGTAGTCCCGAAGGATGGTCGATTCCGAGCGGTGGTAGGCGAAGCCGGATATGACCCTCTCCAACCGCTTGGAGCCGCAGGCCTTGCATCGGGTGTCTGGGGAGGAGCTCAGCGTCTTCTGGAAGACGCTGGTCAACCGTCCGCACTTCTGGCACTTGTACTCGTAGATCGGCATCGTCAGTCCTCAGCGAAAAGATCGTCGTCGCCATCGCCGTCACCCAGGTCATCCGGCATCTCGCCGGCCTCCATTCGGTCCAGATCCGACTCAGCCTCCGCGTCCAGCGGCTCCCCCATCTGGCGGCTCATGCTACGCACCCAGCGGGCCATGGAGCTCGGGTCGTTCTCGTCCACGTCCGCCAGGCTGGATTCGTCGAGGCCGGCGAAGGCGTCGCCCTGAGAGCGGACAACGGCGACGCGAGAGATGAGGCGAGACATATCGTTCGAGCCGCAGTGGGAGCAGACGGCATTGACGTCGCCACCGATGCTGCGGGTGAACACGGACGTGCGCCGGCGGCAGCGCCCGCAACGGAACTCGTAGATCGGCATTCGCTTACCAGCTCTCCGCCTGGCGGCGTTGGGCTATCTCCTCTCGCACGTCGCAGGTGTACAGATAGGGACAGACCCCACAGTGGGGCGCTATGTTGGGCTTGAACTTCTTCTCCCTCTCCATATCCTTCACGGTCGCCAGAACCCCGGCCAGCGTCTGCTTCTTGACTGAAGACGTGAGTGCGGTCGTCCAGACGGAGCCGTCTTCCAGATACCAGAAGGAGGCGCGAGAAACCGTCCGCTCCAGCTTCCTCTCGACCATTATAGCGTAGAGGTGTAGCTGTGAGGGGTCGACGTCGCTGGGGTGGGCGCCGGTCTTGTAGTCGATGATGTGAAGGGTCTTGTCCGGCTCCTCGTCGATGCGGTCCAGGCGACCGAACAGGGTGACCTCGGGCGCGATCGGCACCTGGATGTAAGCCTCCACCTGGAACGGTTCGGCGTCCAGGTCCTCGCGCTCGGCGAAGCGCTGGAGGGCGCCCAAGTTACGGTCGTGCAGCTCTTCGACTCCCTCCATCCGCAGGTATCGCGGCGACAGCGCGGCCCAGCGCTCCTCGAACATCGCGATCAGCCGCTCCCGGTCGCGCTGCTCCCGTGGGAGCTTGCCGAAGAAATCGCAGAGGACGTTGTGCACCAGCGAGCCCGCCGTGTCGCCGATACGTAACCGCGCCTGCAGCTTGTCGATGTACTGATAGCGGTAGCGCAGGTGGCAGGTGTTGAAGACGCGGACGCGCAAGGGCGATAGTCGGAACACAGCTCTATATTCTAGCGGAAATGAGGGGCTATCAGGCGCTCTGAAGGCGGCGCGCCAGGGCGGAGGCCATGCCCGCATGCTGTCGGAGGGCAAGCCAGACCATCGCCAGCGGCACGAGCAGCAGCGCCACTCCCGCCAGCTCCCACCGCTGATAGGCGGTGGCCATCGTAACGGCCAGAACACCCACGATGACGTAGTGGGGGAACAGCCAGCGGAACTTCTCGTTCCAGATGGAGAAGGGGTTGCCGCGCGTATCGATGGCGATGGCAAAGGTGATGAGGACGGAGTTGACGACAAAGTTCAGCGCCGCGCCCAGGATGGCCGGGGCAATGACGTCCGGCCAGTTCTCACCCCTGTAACCAATGGAGAAGGCCTCGAAAACGCCTACATAGGCCGCCCCAGCCAGGAGCAGAACGCCCTCGTTGAAGGCGGCTTTGTACAGGGGCTTGGGATGAACCACGAAGTCGACGATCACCGCCACCGATACCACCAGGGCAACACCCGGCAGGCCGCTAACGGTGCCCGCCACCAGGATCAGGGCCACAGAGAGGGATATCCTGCTGTTGCCGAAGGGAGCGAAGTCCAGCAGCTCGCTGACGACGACCAGAGCGCACAGGGCGCCGAGCAGCACGAGCTCTTCGTCCTGCCACTGGAGCGCAGCCACGGCCAGCAGCACAACGGACGCCGCTACGACGACGGCCACCAGCCCGGCTAGGGGCGCCGGAACACGCTGACTGCTCACTAGGAGCCTTCCAGTCCCGTGGCCTCAAGGATGGCCTTCTTGAGGCTAGGGCTCAGTTCGAGCTCAGTGTGGCTATGCAAGAAGCGTGTCTGGTAGACGCTGAGGAAGGCTTTAACCGCCGCCGGGTCGAACTGGCTGCCACTGTTGGCGAGGATCTCGGCCAGGGCTCGCTCGGGGGCACGTGCCGGCCGGTAAGGCCTGTCCGCGGTCATGGCATCGAAGGCGTCGGCGATGGCGAAGATGCGCGCACCCAACGGTATCTCCTCACCGCGCAGACCACGAGGGTAGCCGGTGCCATCGAATCGTTCGTGGTGGGCGTGAACGAGCTCAGCCGCTTCGCCCAAGAACTCGATCCCGCGTACGATCTCGTAGCCAGCGGCCGAATGCGCCTTCATCGCCTTCCATTCTTCTTCGGTAAGCTCCCCCGGCTTGCGCAAGATGTGATCAGGCACGCCGATCTTGCCCACGTCGTGAAGGAGCGCCCCCCATTGCAGCTCTTGCCATTGCTGACTGCCCGGCTCCATGCCCATCTCCTCCGCAATCGCGATAGAGACATCGGCTACCCGCTCAGAGTGGCCACCTGTCGCCCTATCGCGAGCGTCCAGGGCGGTGACGAGGGCGCGCAGGGTGTCGTCGTAGGAGCGCCTGAGGCTTGCCATCGTCTCCACTACCTGGGCATGGGAATCCTGAAGCCGGTCGTGAGCCGTGCGGAGCTCCACTACGCTCTTACTGGTTCGGTCCAGGTACTGTTTGATGGATATTTGCATCATCAGGGGCGGCACGACGAAGACCACTATCCCCCATAGGCCCATCGCCGTGTACGCGGCGGCGATGGCGAGGCCAAGGCCACCCAGAACCAGGTAGTGCGGCCACAGCCAGCGGAACTTCTCGTCCCACACAGACCAGACACTGCGGCCAGTGCTCAGCCCAACCGCTACGGCGACAAGCAGGCTGTTGATGGCGAAGTTAGCTCCAGCCGCTAGAGCAGCCGGGCCGATTACCTGAGGAAGCGCGCTTGGGCTTCCGGCGCTCCCGAAAAATCGCAGGATCAGAACTGACGACCCGCCGGCAAGCATGAGCGTCCCAAAGTTGAACAGCGTCTTGTGGAGCGGACGGTCGACGCTAATGGCTGATGCTATCACGGCCACCGTCACCACCACCGCCAGCCCCCACAACCCGAACAGGAGGACGGCGGAGAAGATCGGGACGAAGGCCAGCGATACGCGGCTGTCACCGTAGAGGCTGATGTCGAACCGCTCAGCAATCGCGGCCAGGCACGCCAGGAGCAGCAGCGCGGCCAGGTCCTGGCCCTGCCAGCTCCAGGCACCGAGACCGGCGAGGACCGCGCCACCCAGAGCCACCACCGCAATCAGCAGGGCCAGGTTCCCCGAGGAGGCCTGCTCCCGGACGTTGACCGTAGGCTGCTGAGTGCTTTGCTGTGTCATCACTTAAGCCTGTGCTGTCCCTCATTGCTTCTGATGCCGATCACTCGGGGAAGGCGCTCCATTTGATGGCGCTCC
The DNA here is from genome assembly GCA_022564695.1 of Chloroflexota bacterium. Taxonomy (GTDB): domain Bacteria; phylum Chloroflexota; class Dehalococcoidia; order SM23-28-2; family RBG-16-64-32; genus JADFNQ01. Next base: position 13,572 of record JADFKX010000002.1, read on the forward strand.
ACTTGATGGCGCCCCACTTGATGGCGCCCCACTTGATGGCATCCCACTTAATGGCGCCCCAATCGACGGTGTCCAGGTTGGCGCCAGCGATGCCGGCCGCTTCCAGGTCAAGGCCGACACGCTGAGCCTCGGCGACAGGGTCGTCAGCGCCGAGGACGAAGGCCACGACGCCAACGGGAACGACGACGGCAGGCCTGAAGAATAGATAGCTAGGAGTCAAGCCGATGTCGGTGTTGCCGGGCGTGCCGTTGAAGAATACGGACTGGTCGGCCAGGGGCGCCTTGAACCCGTCCACGTAGCGGAACGAGTCTTGAAGGACGTACTTAACCTGCCCCGGCGTGAACTCCGGGTGCTCCTCCAGGATCAGGGCCACCATGCCGCTAATCACCGGCGCCGACATGGAGGTACCGCTCATGCGGAAGTACTTCTTATCGACGACCCTGTCCGGGTAGGTCTGGGCCAGGAAGCTGTCGGTATCGATGTCGGAGATGATGCGCCGCCCCGGCGCCACAACGTCCGGCTTGGAGAAGCCGTCCTGGGTGATGCCGCGGCTGGACCAGGAGGCCAGGGCATCGTCTGCCTTGTCGGGGGTGCCCATGTCGTCGAAGGCACCGGTTACGATGACGAAGGGGTCGTTGGCCGGGGGGTAGAACACGGCGGCGGCGGCGTCACCCAGATTGCCTGCGGCCACCACCACCACGATGCCGTTGAACCAGAGGAACTCCACCGCGGCGTCCAGGGGGTCCACAGTGTAGCTCTGGGCCACCGAGGAGGTCAGGGAGAGGTTGACGACGCGGATGTTGTAGGTGTCCTTGTTTAGGTAGGCGAACTCCAGGCCGGCGATGACATCAGCCAGGGTGGCGTTCCCGTCATCATCGGAGAGCTTGACGTCGACGAAGCTGGCGTCGGGGGCTATGCCGATGTACTTCTCCTGTTTCAGGGCGTCGCCATCGCCGCCGATGATGCCGGCGACGTGGGTACCGTGGCCGAAGCCGTCATCGAAATCGGTGGCCAGGGGGTTGACGGCTACGTCGAACAGCACCCGCGACTTCTTTCCCTCTTTGAAGTCCTTGTTGTCGTTGGTGATGCCGGTGTCCACGACAGCCACGGTCACGCCGCGGCCGGTACGGGAGACGTCCCCGTTCCAGACGTCCGGGGCGTTGACAGCGTAGGGGTAGGCAGTCGCCAGGTTCTTGGTGTCTACCGTATCGCCCCCGCCGGTGGATACCACCGGCGCGTCCAGGCTGATCCAGGCCACGTCAGAGTGGCCGGCAAGCGTGGAAACGAAAGTGGGGGAGACGTCGGCCTCCACAGCCGGGATGATCAGGAACTCACGCTGGACCGTACCTCCGGAGGAGCGGATGAAGTCCGCTACCGCTTCGGAATCGCCATCGGTCTGGACGAGGACGTGGACGTCCTGACCGGGGTTGGCGCGGGCCCAGTCGTAGACTGCGCCGTGGACATTACCGGCGGCGGAGATAGCTCCGCTGCTCAGGGCTATGATCGCGTTTAGCGCGGCCGCTAACGCGACCGCTGGCCACCGCAGCCATCTCCTACCTCTTGAAGCACTAACGCCGAAACCGTCCATCACTACTTCCGGATCGTTCTAACGACTGGTAGTTTTAATGCTGGCTGGGACACTAAGCGGTACAGCGTGTTGCAGATGGTCTATCGGGCTGACGGCGTGGCCAGCCGCGTTCCTGTGTAAAGAAACGGTTAAGTTGAGGTTGAGGCTGAGGCTGAGTAAACCGTGGGCGTTGGCCCGCGAGGGGGAGGGCAGACGTGAACAGCGCCTTGAGAGCGTACGCTGGTGCTGTTGTTGATGGCACGGCCAGCCTCGTGGAAGGGCCTTGTTCGCTAGGCCACTGACTGGTCTGAGAGTCGCTGCGAGCGGCCATCTGTTTCGTCACTGCCTCCGTCCCAAACCCTCTACCGGAACGGAGCGCTGGACCGACGCTCGCTTCGTCTGCTTCTGTTATCGCATGATCAGGTTACGATTCAGGCGAATATAACGCCTCATTCGGTGAACGCTCGGTGAATGTACGGGTCGCGCGGGTTGCTATCCCCGTAGCGCCGCCACGGGCGAACTGTTCGCGACCTCCAGGCCGCGACTCGCCAGCAGAAGGGCGTTCTGGCCGATGACCTCGAAGCCGGATCCCACGGTGCCCCCCGCCAGGAAGCGGGCGTGCATGTTCTCCAGGATGACCGCCAGCTTGAAGTGCGCCAGGACGGTGTAGAAGTCCAGGCTGCTCAGGTCGCGCCCGCTTCGCTCGGAATAGCGAGCCAGCACCTCCTGCCGCGTGAGGAAGCCGGGCAGCGCCGTGACGGCGGTTGAGGCGATGCCCGGCACGGCCAGGCTGCCACCGGCGCCGGGGTCCGCCCAGTACATCATCAACAGACCGACATCGGCCAGGGGGTCGCCCAGAGTAGCCATCTCCCAGTCCAGCACGGCGACGATTCGCCCCTCCTTATCGAGAATGCAGTTGTCCAGCCGGTAGTCGCCGTGGACGATGCCGCTGCCGCTCTGCGTCGGGAGGGCGGCGGCAAGCCGACGGGCCAGCTCCTCGAAGTCGGGTACCTCGCGAGTCTTGACCCGCGTCAACTGCTCGCTGAAGCGCCGCACCTGGCGCTCCAGGTAACCCTCCGGCTTGCCGAAGTCGCCCAGCCCTACCTCGGCCGGCACGACCGAGTGCAGGTGGACGAGGATGTCGATGAGCTGATCGGCGGTGCGGCGGCGCTGGGCCTCATCGAAGCGTCGCGCGAACTCAGTGCTATCGGCGGGCACGAACCCCTCAACGTACTCCATGATGTAGAACGGCGCGTCGTTGACCGTGGTGTCCTCACACAGCGCGACCGTGCCCGGCACCGGGACGTCCGTGGCGGCCAGCGCCGAGATCACGCGGAACTCGCGCTTCATATCGTGCGCCGTGGGCTGTACGTGGGAGAGCGGCGGGCGGCGGAGCACCCAGGACTTCCCCTCCGCATGGACACGGTACGTGAGGTTGGAGCGTCCGTGGCCGATGATCTCGGCCCGCAGCTCATCAACGGAGGCGACGTTCGCCCTGAACCAGGGAGTCAACCGCTCGAAGTCTATGCCGGGAACGCTACCGCTCATCGTGCCACACCTCCGCTGAGCACGCCGCTTCTACGAACGATGGTTCTGCGGGATGGCGTGACACTATGCTCCATTCCGACTACAATCCCTCACGGCGCCACTGTGGCGCACTAAGGAGGTTTTTTGTCATGCCCATCGATTTTAGCCTATCTCCCGAGGTTGAAGAGGTTCGCCAGCGGGTGCGCACTTTTATGGACGCGGAAGTCCGCCCCGTAGAAGAGAAGTTACGCCAAGATAAGGCTGACCGCAACGCCTACGTTCAAGCCATCGGCGGGTTACGCAAGAAGGCGCGCGAGGTCGGGCTGTGGAACCCCCATCTACCACCGGAGTGGAGCGGCATGGGGCTGGGCCCCGTGGCGATGGCTTTCGTCTCCGCCGAGGCGGGCCGCACGAATATCGGGCCGTACGTGATCAACGCTCAGGCCCCGGACGAGGGCAACATGCACACCTTGCTCCATTGGGGAACCCCCGAGCAGAAGGAGAAATACCTGCGCCCACTATCGGAGGGCCAGTGCCGCTCTTGCTTCTCCATGACCGAGCCAGAGGTGGCCGGCTCCGACCCCACGCTGATCCAGACGACGGCCGTGAAAGACGGCGACGACTGGGTGCTTAATGGGCACAAGTGGTTCGCCTCCGGCGCCCACGGCGCCAAGTTCGCTATCGTCATCGCCTGCACGGATCCCGACGCCGACCCGCCGCAGGCGAGGAACTCGGCCTTCCTCGTCGACACGCCCACCGAGGGCTGGAAGATCGTCCGCGACGTGGAGACTATGGCCGGCCCCGCCAACCACCCCGAGATCCGCATCACTAACCTGCGGGTACCGGCGGACGCCCTTCTCGGCGGCAGAGGCGAAGGCCACCGGCTGGGCCAGTACCGCCTGGGCCCCGCCCGGCTCGCCCACTGCATGCGCTGGATCGGCACCGCCGAGATCGCGCTGGAGATGCTCGTAGACCGCGCCATTAAGCGCTACTCTCACGGGTCGTTTCTGGCCGACAAGCAGGCGATCCAATGGATGATGTCCGAATCGGCGATGGAGCTGTATACCGGCAAGCTCATGGTGTTACACGCCGCCTACAAGATCGAGAACGGCCTGCCGTTCAAGCAGGAGGTCTCGATGGCGAAGGTGCACGTCGCCAACGCCCTCTGGAAGATCATCGACCGCGCTATCCAGGTGCACGGGGCGCTCGGCTACTCGACCGACACGCCGCTGGAGCGCATGATGCGAAACGCCCGCGCCGCCCGGCTCGCCGATGGAGCGGACGAGGTGCATATGCAGACCATCGCCCTTAACGTCATCAAGACTTATAAAGAGGACGGCAACACCAGAGCCGCGACCGGCGAGTTGCTGTAGCGGCTTTTAGCCGCCGGTGTCCTCCACCGCGCTCTCGATGTGCTCCAGCGAGAGCACGCGCCCATCGTGGGCCAGCGCCAGCGCGATCACGTCGATACGCTGATCGGCCGGGCAGTTCCCGACTGTCTGCAGGTAAGACTGAGCAGCCGCCAGGATACGCCCCGCCTTGGCAGCAGTCACCGACTCCGCCGCCGACCCCATAGACTCACCGCGGCGGGTACGCACCTCCACGAACACGAGCGTACCGCCCCGCTCAGCAATTATGTCGATTTCGCCCTCGCGAACGCGGAAGTTACGCTCCCGGATGCGATATCCATTCGCCTCCAGGTGTGCGGCGGCGACCCGCTCACCAAAATCGCCCAGGTCACGGCGGGCGCGGGTCATCAGTACGCCCCCTGCTGTTCGAAGATGCGGCGGGGATTCTCCTCAGTCATGGTGCGTATCTGCTCGTCGCTCACCCCGGCCTCGCGGAGGGCGGGTATCACCACCTCCGGGATGTAGCTAAAGTGCCAGTTGGGGGCGGCCTGCCGCATCATCTCCTTCTCATACCAATCGAAATAGCAAGAGGCGTCGTGGGAGATGACCATCTTCTCGGCGTAGCCCAGCTCGCACAGCCGGGCGATGGTGGCGACGCGCTTATCGGTGGGCAGGAGCATGTCCAGCCCGAAGCGGTCCATGCCGATGTAGCTGCCACGATCGATCAGGCGACGCAGGAAGTCGATGTCCTCGGAGTCGCCGCTGTGGCCGATGATGACCCCGCTCAGGTCCACCCCCTCCTGCTCGAAGATGTCCTGTTGCTTGATGCCAACCTGGCTGGCGGCATGAGTATGCGTGGAGATGGGGACGCCGGTGGCTCTATGGGCGCGGGCGGCGGCCCGCAGCATCTTCTCTACCTGTGCATCGATGCCCGCCTCATCCGCGGCGCATTTGATGATCCCCGCTTTGACGCCGGTATCGACGATCCCCTCCTGGATGTCGCGGGCGAACAGCTCGGCGGCGTGGTCGGCGGTGCGTCCCTTGAAATACCGGGGGACGTCGTAGTAAATGCCGGTGGCGACGATGATCTGGATGCCGGTGCGCCGCACCACCTCCTGGACGAAGGGGATATCGCGGCAGTCACTGGGGGTGAGGTCAACCAGCGTCTTGACGCCGCGGGCCATGGCGTCCTCCACCTTCCCCACTGCGTTCTCGATCTCCCGCCCACGATCCCACACGGGAAAATTGCTGGTCACCCCCGGCGATTGCACGATGATGTGCTCATGCATGAGAGTGAAGCCCAGATCGGCGGTGTCCAGGGGGCCGGACACGGAGTTAACTACAGCCATGCGCGATCCTCCTAGAAGAAGCTCGTCGGCAGCGATTATACAGGGTCGTGGACGGCCACCATCTCCCTCACCGGGTTGAAGGAGCGGCGATGGAGGTCACAGGGGCCCAGCCGGCGCAACGCCTCCAGGTGCTGGCGCGTGGCGTACCCCTTGTTTCGGGCGAAGCCGTAGCCGGAGAACTTGTGGTCGTGGCTCTCCATGTAGCGATCGCGGGCGACCTTGGCGACGATAGAGGCGGAAGCTATGGAGATGCAGCGGGCGTCACCATTGATTATGCCCTTCTGAGGCAGCGAGCAAGCCCGCAGGGATAGAGCGTCGATGAGCAGATACTGGGGTCGCCGGCGCAGCTCACCGATGGCCCGCATCATCGCCTGCCGTGTCGCCTCTGCGATGCCGATACGGTCGATCGATGTATGGGAGACGAACCCCACTGCCACCGCAAGGGCGTCTCGCCAAATGTAGGTGGCCAGCTCCTCACGCTCTGGCGGGCTCAGCTCCTTACTGTCGCGGACATGGAACAGCCAGCGAAAGTCGGCCCTGGGGGAGAGGATTACCGCGGCGGCCACCACCGGCCCGGCGAGAGGGCCGCGACCGACCTCATCCACCCCGGCCACCAGGCCAAGGCCCTGATGCCACTGGAGCCGCTCCTCTGCGAGATTAGGGGCCAATCGCATAACGTCGCCCCATACTATCTGCGACCGCGATTGTTTGTCAAGAAGCGTAAGCGGTTTAGCCATTATCCTTCGCCGCCGCTTGACAACGAGTAGACGGCAAACTAAGTTGGGGACATCATCGTATTCTGCTACGGAGGGAGCTATGCCCGTCGTTCGAGTGGAGATGTGGACTGGACGCACACACGCCCAAAAGCAGGAGCTTGCGAGGGTGATAACAGAGGCGATGGTCAACATCGCCCACACCACGCCCGAGGCAACGATCGTGATATTTGAGGACATCCCGAAGGAGAACTGGGCCCAATCCGGCACCCTCGCCTCGGATATGGAAACCTAGCACCCGTAACGCCCGAGGCTAGCAGCCGTCATATTGAATGTGAAGCCTAAATGTTGGAGATACGATAGTCTGCTATAATTGAGACGGTGCGACAGGGTAGGCCTTACTGAGGCCTGCCCTACTACATCTAAGGTGGTTTTATAGATCATGGGCGGCCGCTGGCTACGCAACAGCTTTATATACCTGCTGATCCTGGTGGCGATAGTCGCCATTGTTTTCACCCTGTTTGGCCAGGGTGGCTCCAGCACCATCGACCAGCCGCTCACCGAATTCATCGCGCAGGCCAGGGAGGGGAACGTCGAGAGCGTAGAGGTGAACGGCGAGGAGCTGAAGTATAAGCTCATCGATACGCCGGACCAGACCTTCAAGTCCAAGATGGAACGGGGCGATACCGTCCGCCAGGTGCTAAGAGATGAAGAGATACCGACAGATAAATTCCCCGCCATCAAGATCACATCGCCCAGCTTCTGGAGCAGACTCCCCGGCATACTGCTTACGTTCCTGCCCATAATCTTCATCGTCGCCATCCTGTTCTACTTCCTGCGCCAGGCGCAGGGCGGTAACAACCAAGCGATGAGCTTCGGCAAGAGCAAGGCCCGCATGTTCACCGGCAACCGTCCCAGCGTGACGTTCCTGGACGTGGCCGGGGTGGATGAGGCGAAGGAAGAGCTGGGAGAGGTGGTAGAGTTCCTTAAGTACCCGGAGAAGTTCGCCGCCCTGGGCGCCCGTATCCCCAAGGGTGTCCTGCTGGTCGGCCCGCCCGGGACCGGCAAGACGCTGCTGGCCAAAGCCGTGGCCGGCGAGGCGGGCGTCCCGTTCTTCAACATCAGCGGCTCGGAGTTCGTGGAGATGTTCGTGGGCGTTGGCGCCTCCCGTGTGCGTGACCTGTTTGAGCAGGCGAAGCGCAACTCGCCCTGCATCGTGTTCATCGACGAGATCGATGCCGTAGGACGGCATCGCGGCGCCGGCCTCGGCGGCAGCCACGACGAGCGGGAGCAGACGCTGAACCAGATCCTAGTGGAGATGGACGGTTTCGAGACCAATACCAACGTGATAATCGTGGCCGCTACCAACCGGCCGGACATCCTGGACCCGGCGCTGCTGCGCCCCGGCCGCTTCGACCGTCAGGTAATGCTGGACAAGCCGGACATCAAGGGCCGGATAGCAATCCTTGATGTCCACGCCAAGGGCAAGCCCCTGGACAGCGGCATCAGCCTGGAGGTCATCGCCAAGCAGACTCCCGGCTTCTCCGGCGCCGACCTGGCCAACCTGGTGAACGAGAGCTGCATCCTGGCCGCACGGCGCGGCAAGAAGAAAGTGACGATGTCGGAGTTCGACGAGGCGGTAGACCGCGTCATCGCCGGCCCGGAGCGGAAGAGTCGCGTTATCAGCGAGCGAGAACGGGAGATCATCGCTTACCACGAGGCCGGACACGCCCTGGTAGGTTACCTGCTTCCGAACGCGGACCCGCCCTACAAGGTAAGCATCGTCTCCCGCGGCATGGCCGGCGGCTTCACCCGCTTCTTGCCGGAGGAAGACCGCCACCTGTACACAAAGACCCAGTTCAAGGACATGCTGGCGGCTCTCCTCGGCGGTATGGCGTCCGAGGAGCTAACATTCAACGAGGCGACCACGGGTCCCCAGGACGACCTGCAGAAAGTCACCACCCTGGCGCGCCAGATGGTCACCCAGTGGGGGATGAGCGAACACCTGGGCCCGCGCACGTTCGGCCGCAAGGAGGAGATGGTCTTCCTGGGCCGCGAGATCTCCGAGACGCGCAACTACAGCGAGAAAGTGGCGGAGGAGATCGACGAAGAGGTACGCCACATCGTTGACGAGGCGTACAAATCCGCGACCTATCAACTCACCAAACACCGCGACAAGCTGGAGCAGCTCGTAAAGGCCCTGCGGGAGGAAGAGACGATAGAGGGCGAGACCCTTCAAGCCATCCTCGAGGCTAAACCCGGCAAGGAGCCCAAGAAGCTGATCAAGGCTGAGAAGAAGCCGAAGACGGACGAGGCCGCGGACGGCAGCACAGATGAGACATCGGCGAAGAAGACCCCAAAGACTGATCCGGGCCTGGCCTGGGAGGCGCCCTCTCAGATCGAACCGGATCTGCACTAGCCTCGGCTTCCCGCGTATCCTCCCAGGGCTATTGGTGAGCCTTTCGCTGTGCCAGAAGATGGACACTACATCGGCATGCGGTTAGAATCGAACATTGGGCGTCAACAAGAAGCCCTAAGGAGGAACTGGAAATCTACGCCATAGTCCGCACTGGCGGCAAACAGTACAGAGTTGAGCCTGAGCAGCTCATCGACGTGGATAGCCTGCCGGCCGAGGTCGGCTCTACAGTTGAGATTACAGACGTTCTGCTCATTGCCAGCAACGGCGACGTTAAAGTCGGCCGTCCGGTTCTGGAGGGAGCGCGTGTGATAGCAGAGGTGGTGGAGCAAGGCCGCGGTCCAAAGATAATCGTCTTCAAGTACAAGTCGAAGACTCGCTACCGCCGTCGCCGGGGCCACCGCCAGGGCTACACCCGGCTGGTGGTGCGCCAGATACTGACGGCGGAAGGGACATCGGAGGCAGAGGAGAAGCCCAAACGACGACGCCCATCCAAAGCGAAGGCGGAGAAGAAGCCGACCCGCCGAACACGATCCAGCAAGCCGAAAGCGGAGGCTGAGGCCACGCCCGCAAATGCGCAGGAGGCGGAGACGAAGCCCGCGCCGCGAGCACGTGCCCGCAAGCCAACCGCAAAGAGCGAAACAAAGAAGCCGAAAAGGGCAGGCACGAAGACGGAGAGTGGTTAGCGATGGCACATAAGAAGAGCGGCGGTAGCGCCAAAAACGGGCGCGACAGCCAATCCAAGCGGCTGGGCGTCAAGCGCTACGATGGTCAACTGGTGCTTCCGGGCACCATCATCGTGCGCCAGCGGGGCACCCGCATTCACCCCGGCGTGAACGTGGGGATGGGCCGCGACTTCACAATCTTCGCCAAAGTGCCCGGCCGCGTGAAGTTCCAGCCCTTCCGCAAGGGCGGCAAGAAGAAGGTTAGCGTGCTAGAGGTGAGCGAAGGGGCCACGGCATGAAGGCGAAAATCCACCCAGACTACGTGGACGCGGTGTTCACCTGCGCCTGCGGCAACACCTGGGAGACACGAGCCACTAAGCCCGAGGTACATATTGAGGTGTGCAGTCAGTGTCACCCGTTCTTCACCGGCGAGCAGCGCCTTGTGGATACGGCCGGCAGAGTAGAGCGGTTCAAGAGGCGCTACGGGCTGAAGTAGCCCGTTGGAGATTCGATCAGTTATCGGGCCGGGAGACGCTCTCGGCCCGAATTTCGTATAAACAGTAGCGAGATGTCAAAGCAAACCCTGTACTACGGTGGCCAGGCGGTAATCGAAGGGGTGATGATCCGCGGCCCGCACAGCGTGGTCGTGGCCTGCCGTCGCCCCGATGGCGAGATCACCGTTCGCCGCGAGACGTTAAGTGGCGTTTACACCGGCCTTATCAGGCACATCCCCTTCCTGCGAGGCGTCATCGTGCTGTGGGAGACGCTGACCCTGGGGATGCGTTCGCTCATCTTCTCCTCTAACGTGGCCCTGGGCGAGGAGGAGAACGAGATCAGCCCCATAGCGGTCATAGGAATGGGGCTGGCTGCTCTAGCTGTGGTGGCGGCGATCTTCTTCGCCGGACCGGTGCTCCTTACAAGCTGGCTTGAGGGCAGGATCGATAGCTCCGTAGTCGTGGTCGTCATAGAAGGACTGATCCGGCTGGCTATTCTGGTGGCCTACATCGGCCTCATTGGCCTGGTGCCCGACATCCGACGCGTTTACGCCTACCACGGCGCGGAGCACAAGTCCATCCACGCCCTGGAAGCGGGCGACCCGTTGGAGCCAGCCGCTGTCCAGCGCCATCCCACAGCGCACGTGCGCTGCGGTACGAGCTTTCTTCTCACGATAGTCGTGGTATCGATAGTGATGTTTGCGGCCCTCGGTTCGCAGGAGCTGTGGATGCGCGTGGCTTCGCGGGTGGTGCTGATCCCCGTCATCGCCGCCATCGCCTACGAGGTGATCCGCCTCGGCGGACGGTTCTACGGCAACCCCGTGGCACGCGTGCTGATGTGGCCGAACCTGGCGCTCCAAAAGCTCACCACCCGCCAGCCGGACGACTCGCAGGTAGAGGTGGCGCTGCGAGCGTTACGCGAGGTGATGGCGCAGGAGGGCGTGCAGCCGGCTGAGGCCGTGGACAGCACCTCTACCATCCAGCCTCAGGAGGGCTAACCCTCCGCGATATCCGTTAAGCGTCGGCGGCCTCCAGCTCGCGGTAGAAGCAGGAGCGCTCGCCGGTGTGGCAGGCCGGCCCCGCCGGGTCCACCTTCAGCAGCAGCACGTCCTCGTCGCAGTCCCTGCGTATCTCGCGCACCGCCATCGTGTTGCCGGAGGTGGCGCCCTTGTGCCACAGCTCCCGCCGGCTGCGGCTCCAGAACCAGGCATCGCCTGACTCCCGCGTACGCTTCAGCGACTCCGCGTTCATCCAGGCGAACATCAGCACCTCGCCGGTACTGTTGTCCTGGACGATGGCGGGTATAAGGCCACGGTCATCGAACTTCAGGGGCATCGGATCGTCCTTTCGGCTAGAGACGTACCGGCACCCCTCGCTCCGCCAGGTACTCCTTGACCTCGCGGATGCGGTAGGTGCCAAAGTGGAAGATGGAGGCGGCGAGCACGGCGTCCGCCTTCCCTTCAGCGATAGCGTCGTACAGGTGCTCCGGCTTGCCCGCGCCGCCGGAGGCGATGACCGGCACCGGCACGGATTCGGACACGGCGCGGGTAAGCTCGTTGTCGTAGCCTTCCTGCGTGCCGTCGGCGTCCATGCCGGTTAACAGTAGCTCGCCGGCGCCCAGCTCGGCACAGCGAACGGCCCACTTCACAACGTCCAGCTCCACGGGCGTACCGCCACCGATGCCGCCGTAGGTGTGCACCTGCCATCGGCCCTTGCCCGTCCTCTTAGCGTCGATGGCGACGACGATACACTGGGCGCCGAACTTGGCCGACGCCTCAGAGACGAACTCCGGGTTCTCCACGGCCGCGGTGTTGATCGCCACCTTGTCGGCGCCGGACTCCAGCATCAGCCGAACGTCCTCAGTGGTGCGAATGCCACCGCCGACGGTGAAGGGGATGAACACCTGATCCGCGATGCGTCGCACCATCTCCAGGGAGGTGTCTCGTCCCTCCGGCGATGCTTTTATGTCGAGGAATACGAGCTCGTCTGCGCCTTCCTCGTCGTAGCTGGCGGCCAGCTCCACCGGGTCGCCGGCGTCGCGCAGGTTGAGGAAGCGAACGCCCTTCACCACGCGGCCTTCGGCCACATCGAAGCAGGGTATGATTCGCTTGGTAAGCATAGCTAGGCCATCGTATCAGGGGCGGTCACCGTGCCGCTAGCCGAGCGCCGAGGCGATCACGCCGATGCTGGCGACCATCAGCACTCCCAGGACGATGGTGCGAAAGCTCTCCGGATTCAGGCGCCTTCGCAGCCAGCTACCTGCGTACGTCCCCAACACAAGCGCGGGCACGGCCGCCGCGACTACCAGAAGAACATCGCCAGTGATCCGCCCCGCGATGGCGAAAGCGGCCACCGTGAGGATCCCCGCGGGGAAGAAGTACGCCAGGATAGTCCCCCGGAAGCGTTCGATGCTCGGATCGAGGCCGAGGAGGTACAGAACTACCGGCGGGCCGTTCATGCTGGTGCTGGGCCCAAGGGCGCCGCTCACCACGCCCGCCGCCACCCCCAGAGGGCCGGCGTTGCGGGTGATCCGGAGTGTTGGAGAGACGTACGTTACGATGCTCGCGACGATGACGGTGGCCGCCACGAACAACTTCAACGAGTCGCTGTCCAGGCGTTCAAACAACAAGAGGCCCAGCGGCATCCCCAGGACGAACCCCCCAAGCATGATCAGCACCCTCTTCGGCACTACGTGAGTGCGAACCTCATAAAGGTTGGGAACGACAGTCAGGAGACTGAGGACAAGGCTGGTCGCCACAGCCGCCTTCACGTCCCAGGTCAGGGTGAGAAGCGGCGTCATGGTGAGCGCGAAGCCGAAGCCCGTCGTCGACATGCAGAGCGCCGCCAGAAATGCGATGACGACGGCGGCGGCAATGATCTCCGCCGACAACCGCTAGAAGACCGTATCGCCGCGTAGCATCTGGCGGGCGATGGTGCGGCGCTGGATCTCGCCGGTGCCGTCGGGGATGCGCAGGGTGCGACAGATGCGGAACCCCTCCTCCAGCGACAGCTCGGATGAGAGGCCCATGCCTCCGTGGACCTGGATCGCCTTGTCGAAGACCTCCTGAGCCTTCTCAACGGCGTAGGCCTTGGCGATTGAGATCTCCTTGACGGGCATCCGCCCCGTCTTGGGGAAGCTCTCCACCAACGCCGCGGTCTGGAGCACCATGTACTTCATCGTGAAGATATCGATCGCCATATCCGCCAGCATGAACTGGACCGCCTGATGTTCCGCGATAGGCTTGCCGAACGTCTTGCGCTGCTTAGCGTACTCCAGAGAGGCGTCCAGGGCGTACTCGCACATCCCGATCATGTTGGATGCGATGGCGATGCGCCCTTCGGAGATGCCGAACATGGCGACTTCAAAGCCGTGATCCTCCTGACCCACAAGGCGATCCGCGGGGACGCGAACGTCCTCGAACGTCATGCTGCCGCAGTCGCCGCCCTGGTGGCCCATCACCGGCAGCACACCATCGAAGGTGTAGCCCGGAGCGCTGGTCTCGACGAAGAAGGCGGAGATGCCGCCCTTGTGCTGCGCCACCAGCTCCTCGTTGGTGATAGCGAAGATAATCGCGTAATCAGAGTAGGGTGCGTTGGTGATCCACTGCTTAGAGCCGTTTATTATCCAGTCGTCGCCGTCGCGGCGGGCGCGGGTCTTGATGCCCCACACGTCGGAGCCGGCCTCGGACTCGCTGAGGCCGAAGCAGACCATCTTCTCGCCCTTGGCGATCGAGGGGATGAACTCCTCGCGTACGGAGGGGCTGACGCCCATCAGCATGTGTGAGGGGCCGTCCACGAACGACGCTAGGACGGGCTGGCTGAGGCACCCCTTAGCCCAGGTGATCAGGGGCCGGCCGGGGCCGTAGCGCCGATACAGCGCCTCCTCCAGAAACACCATCACACGGATGCCGACGCCGCCACCACCCAGCGATTCCGGGGCGAACATTCCGTAATAGCCGGCCTCAGCCGACTTCATCCGCACCTGCTTTCGGGCGTCCAGTATCTCGTCGCAGATGCGCCCGTCCTCGCGGAAGAACTTGCGTTCATCGGTGAGGGTCGCCTTGTGCTCAGCCTCCAGCGGGAGCGCCACCGCGTCCACAAGCTGGTGCAGGCCGGTGATCGACCCCTTTACGATGTCGCGGATGTCCTCCGGTATACCTACGTCGTCCGCCATACTGATCCTCCTATCTGGCCCACGCGGGCAAGCGTAGTATAACGCAGCCGCTGGTTAAGCGCTCGCTAAGTTTGTATCGCCGCCAGCGCCTCCGCCAGATTTATGTCACCCGTATACAGGGCGCGTCCGACGATGGCGCCCTCAACCCCGGTCTCCGCCAGGCGGCGAAGGTGGTCGATCGTGGAGACGCCTCCCGAGTAGATGACCCGCAGGTGCTGACGGTCGGAGAGCAGCGTCTCCAGGGCATCGAAGTTCGGATCGGTGAGGGTGCCGTCACGGAGCGTATCGGTGTAGATCACCCAGGGTACGCCCAGCTCGGCGATCTGGCGGACGAGCTCCGACGCCGTTATCCCCGAGGTGTCGCGCCATCCCTCCGTGACCACGATCCCATCACGCGCATCGACGCCAACGCCGATTCGTCCCGGGAAGCGAGCGAGGGCGCTGGCCAGCAGCGCCTGGTCCTTCACGGCGGCAGTGCCCAGCACCACCCGATCCACCCCACCCTCCAGGTACCCGCCAATGGTCTCCAAGTCGCGGAGGCCGCCGCCCAGTTGCACGGGCACGTCTACTGCCGCGACGATTCGTTCCACGGAAGCAGTGTTTACCGCCCGGCCCTCCCGCGCGCCGTCCAGGTCCACAACGTGCAGCCGCTTGGCGCCAGCGTCTTGCCAGCGGCGGGCCGCCTCCGCCGGATCGTCAGCGAAGACGGTCTCGCGGTCATAGTCACCCTGCACCAGCCGCACGCAGCGGCCGCCGCGTATATCGATAGCTGGAATTATCTCCATGGTGGCCACTCAAGCTTGCGGAGAGCCTTTAGCGCACCGCGGCACTGGCTGCTATGCGCAGGAAGTTCTCGTACATGCGCAGCCCCATGTCGCCGCTCTTCTCCGGGTGAAACTGGGTCGCCACCACGTTGTCGCGGCCGACCACGGAGGGGAACGTCACGCCGTACTCCGTCTCCCCGATGACGGTTTCGGCGTCGTCCGGCCGCGGATAGTAGGAGTGCACGAAGTAGAAGTTCGAGCCGTCAGGGATGCCATCGAATATCGGGTGAGGACGAACGATCCGCACCTGGTTCCAGCCCATGTGAGGCACCTTCAACCCGTCCGGCAGGCGGACGACACGGCCGGGCAGCACGCCCAGGCAGACGTGCTCGCCGCCCTCCTCGCTGACGTCGAACAGCGCCTGCTGGCCCATGCACACGCCCAGGAACGGACGCCCTCCGGCGATGTACTCGCGAATGGGGTCGATCAGGGCGTGCCGCTTCAAGTTGCGCATCGTATCGGCGGCTGCGCCTACGCCCGGCACGATCAGCGCTTCGGCCCGCTCCACATCGCGGCCGCTGGAGGTGATCAACGGCTCGCCGCCCACGTGCGTGACGGCACGGGCCACGCTGCGCAGGTTACCGGCCCCATAGTCGACGATAACAAGCTTCACGAGCGTATTGTAGCAAGGGCGGTCGCTATTCAGCCAGCGCCTTCTGCATCACGACCACGTCCAGCCAGCGGCCGAACTTGCGGCCCACCTCACGCTCCACACCGACACGCCGGAAGCCGAAGCGACGGTGCAGCCGGACGCTGGCGGGATTGGGTGCGGCGATTCGGGCGATCACGGTACGGAAGCCGTTCTCGGCCGCCG
Source organism: Chloroflexota bacterium (assembly GCA_022564695.1). Taxonomy (GTDB): domain Bacteria; phylum Chloroflexota; class Dehalococcoidia; order SM23-28-2; family RBG-16-64-32; genus JADFNQ01. The sequence continues at coordinate 29,464 of JADFKX010000002.1, forward strand.
CCTCCAGCAGGCGACCTAGCAGCGCCTTGCCGACGTCCTTACCGCGCATGTCCGCCCGCACGTAGACCGTGTTCTCCGCTGTGAACCGGTACGCCGGCTTGGACGCGAAAGGTTTGAGGGCGGCCCATCCCACCACCTCGCCACCGCCCTCGGCGACCAGGACGGCGTAGGGGTGGCTGCGGTCACGGAGCCACTGCTCGAACTCTGCCGGCGTCGCCGGCTCCGTATCGAAAGTAGCGGTGGAGTTCAGGACGGCATCGTTATAGGTGTCCGCTATCGCCGACAGATCGCCGTCCTCTGCGGCGCGCACCGTGTACACAGACGATTTGGACGGACGTACTCCCATCGCACCTCAAGCATAGCAGCCCGACGTTACCGCTCAATTGCGGCGCCGTTACCCGCTCGTTACGCGTAACCGGCCCCTTTCCCCACCGCTGTACGCGTAATACCCTTAGGGCTGCCATGAGCTGCGGTATTGAGCGGGTACAGGAGGCGCGTCTCGCGGCTGAGGAGTTGCGCTCCCAGGTCAACTATCACGACGACCTGTACTTCGCCAAGGACGCTCCAGAGATCAGCGACGCCGAGTACGACGAGCTAATGCGACGGCTGCGCGCCATCGAGGCGCACTACCCGGAGCTGATCACGCCGGACTCGCCGACGCAGCGCGTCTCCGGCCGGCCCGTGGCGACGTTTACCGTGGTCAACCACCGCGAGCCGCTGCTATCGCTGGCCAACGCCTTCGACCTGGACGCGTTGCGGGCGTGGCACCGGCGGGCCGCCGACTTGGCGGGGGTCGAGGAGTTCGACATGATCGTCGAGCCAAAGATCGACGGGCTGGCGGTCGCCCTGGTCTACGAGGACGGGCGCTTCCTGCAAGGGGCTACGCGGGGAGACGGCCTCCGCGGCGAGAACATCACTGAGAACCTGCGCACCATCCGCAGCATCCCCAGGCAGGTCCGCGGCGACAGAGTGCCCAAGCGCTTCGAGGTGCGGGGCGAAGTCTACATGTCGAAGACCGCTTTCGAGCAGCTCAACGTCCAGAGGACCGACGAGGGCGAGCCGCTGTTCGCCAACCCCCGCAATGCCGCCGCCGGCGCCGTTCGTCAGAAGGACCCCCGGATCACCGCGTCCAGACGGCTGGACATCTGGGTCTACCAGCTCGGCTGGGCGGACGGTGGAAAGACGCTGGACTCCCAATGGAAGTCGCTCCAGTGGCTGGCTAAGCTCGGCTTTAGCGTCAATTCCCACATCGCCCGCTGCCGCGACTTGGAGGATGTCCAGCGTCGCTACGAGGAATGGGCGGAGAAGCGTCACGGCCTGGAGTACGAGATCGACGGCCTGGTTGTGAAGATCGACAGCCTCGACCTCCAGCAGCGGCTGGGCTTCGTAGGGCGGGAGCCTCGCTGGGCAGCCGCCTACAAGTTCCCGCCTATCCAGGCCACAACGAAGCTGCTGCGGATCGACGTCAACGTCGGCCGTACGGGCAGCCTTAACCCGTTCGCCGTGCTGGAACCGGTGCAGGTAGGCGGTGTTGTCGTCAAGCAGGCCACCCTCCACAACGAGGACGACGTCCGCCGCAAGGACATCCGTGTCGGCGATACGGTGATCGTGCAGCGGGCGGGAGACGTCATCCCCCAGGTCGTGGGTCCGGTTATGGGCAAACGCACCGGCAAGCGGCGACGGTTCGTCATGCCCAAGCGCTGCCCTATTTGCGACGGCGAGGTGGTGAGGCCGGAGAGCGAGGCGATGAGTTACTGCGTGAACACCACCTGCCCCGCGCAGGTCTTCCGCTGGCTCACCCACTTCGCCAGCCGCGGCGCCATGGATGTGGATGGCCTCGGCGAGCAGTGGGCCTACGTGCTCTTGGACAAGGGGCTAGTGAAGGACCCGTCCGACCTGTTCTCCCTCACCCGAGAGCAGCTTCTGGAGCTGGACCGCATGGGCGAGAAGTCGGCGGACAAGATTATGGCGAACATCCAGGCGGCCAAGAGCCGGCCCCTGTCGCGGCTCCTGTTCGCTCTGGGCATACGTCACGTCGGCTCGGAGATCGCGGAGACGCTGGCCAACGAGTACGGCAGCCTGGAGGCCATCGCAGACGCCGACCGCGAGGAGCTGGAGGCGATTGCCGCCATCGGACCCAAGATCGCGGAGAGCGTGCGCGCCTACTTCGGCGGCAAGCGCCAGCGCAAGCTGATCCAAAAGTTGAAGCGGGCGGGCGTCAACATGAAGCAGGAGCACGCCACACCCGCGGAGGGCCCCCTGGCCGGCCAGACGTTCGTCGTCACTGGTACGCTGGCATCGATGACCCGCAGCGAGGCTGAGGCGAAGCTGAAAGCATTGGGCGCGGACATCGGCAGCAGCGTCACCAAGAAGACGACATGCCTGGTGACGGGTGAACCCCCCGGCTCCAAGCTGCAGAAGGCTCAGCAGTACGACACCAAGCTGATGGACGAGCGGGAGCTGCTGCGGCTCCTTCGCTCCCCTCGATAGCACCCGTGGCACGCGTCCTCGCCGTCGTTGCGCTTCTGCTGCTGGCAGCCGCCTGCGCCCAGCCCAGCGGCGCACCGTCACCGTCGACAGGCACGGCGACCACTCCCGACCCGACAGGCGCTACCTTAGAACCCTCCTCCAGTCCAACGCCCGTCGGGTTGGAGGAGGCATTCGTCATCAACGTGGTCGACGGTGACACCATCGACGTGCTCATGGGCGGCCGGAAGCTCCGTGTGCGCTACATCGGCATCGATACGCCGGAGACGGTGGACCCTCGGCGGCCCGTGGAGTGCTTCGGCCGCGAGGCAAGCGAGCGAAACCGGGAGCTGGTGGAGGGCATGACCGTTGGGCTGGAGCGGGACGTCTCCGAGACCGACCAGTTCGGGCGGCTCCTCCGCCACGTCTGGGCGAACGGCGAGATGGTCAACGCCGCCCTGGTTGAGGAGGGGTACGCTACGGCTAGCACATACCCGCCGGACGTCCGCTACGCGGAACTGCTCGCCGCCCTGGAGACGGAGGCGAGAGCGCACGATCGAGGTCTCTGGGGCCCGGCCTGCGCCACGCCGGCTGCGACTCCACCAGCGACGGGCGCCGGATGCGACTACTCAGGCACCAGCGAGCCCGTCATCAAGGGCAACATCAGCCTGAACACAGGTGAGAAGATATACCATCTCCCCGGCGGCGAGTTCTACGACCAGACTGTGATAAGCGAGGCCAAGGGCGAGCGCTGGTTCTGCACGGAGGCGGGGGCGGTAGCCGCGGGCTGGCGCAAGAGCAAACGCTAGCGGGATCGGCCCAATAGCCCGTAGCTACAGGTTGCCTCCGGCGTTGAGATATTTTAGAGTTCGAGCCGTCGTTTTTGCAGCCACGTCTAGCGACACGCTATAATACTGTAAGTCTCAGCCCCAACACGGGAGGAAAGATTGTCCCTCAATCCGCTGAACGCCCTGTTAGGCATGTTTTCCCACGATGTGGCCATTGACCTGGGGACTGCCAACACCCTGGTGATGGTCAAGGGTCGCGGCATCGTCATCGACGAGCCGTCTGTGGTCGCCATCGATCGCACCAATAAGAAGATCCTGGCCATCGGTGCTGAGGCCAAGCGAATGGTCGGCCGCACCCCCTCCGATATCGTGGCCGTGCGGCCCCTCCGGGACGGCGTCATCTCCGACTTCGCCGTCACGGAGAAGATGCTACATTACTTCATCCGCTCCGTTCACGACCGTACCACCTTCGGGTTGCCGCGGCCTCGGGTGTCCGTAGGCATTCCTTCCGGCGTAACGGAGGTGGAGAAGCGGGCGGTTCACGACGCCGCCATCAACGCCGGCGCGCGCGTCGCCTACCTGGTGGAGGAGCCGATGGCCGCCGCAATCGGCGCTGGCCTGCCGATCATGGAGCCCGGAGGCTCCATGATCGTCGACATCGGGGGTGGCACCACCGAAGTCGCCGTGATCTCCATGGGCGGAATCGTCGTCTCCACCTCCATCCGCATAGCCGGCGACGATATGGACCAGGAGATCATCAGCTATGCGAGACAGGTACACAACATGCTCATCGGTGAGCGGACGTCTGAGGAGGTCAAGATCGAGGCCGGCTCCGCCTTCCCGCTGGAGCATGAGGTCTCCGTGGAGCTGAGGGGCCGCGACCTGGCCACCGGCCTGCCCAAGTCCGTCGAGGTAAGCAGCGTGGAGATCCGGGACGCTCTCTCGGGCTCCGTGGGCGCCATCGTGGACGCTGTGCGTCAGACCATAGAGTCCACGCCGCCGGAGCTGGTGGCGGACATCATGAGTCGGGGAATCGTACTGGCCGGTGGCGGCGCCCTCCTCAGGGGGCTGGACCGCCGCCTGGCTCAGGAGACCCGGTTCCCGGTCTACGTGGGAGAGGACCCTCTCACCTGCGTGGTCCGCGGCGCCGGAGAGGTGTTGGAAGAGGCGGCGATCCTAAAGAAGGTGCAGGCGAGGCTCAATACGCGAAAGGCACCGCGCTAGACGCCCACGCACAGCGCAGCCGGTGCGGGGTCGGGGTGGGTGAGGCCACTGAAAGATGCGATTGCTCTGGTGGACGCTGGCGGTTATGAGCTTAAGCCTGTTCAGCATCCTCCTCTCCGAAAATCGCACCCTTGATCCGCTGCAGAACCTCTCCCTCACCATCGCCGCCCCCATGGAGAACGGTCTCCGCGATATCGCCGATCCCATCTCAGGCTTCTTCCGGGGGATATTCAGCCGTGGCGACTTGGTGCGCGAGAACGAGAGGTTGCGAGAGGAGCTGGAGCGCCTTCAGATTGAGACGGCCGCCACTGAGGATGCCCAGCGACGCCTGCAGGAGCTGGAGGAGGCGCTGGGGGTCAAGGAGAACCGCCCCGACGACGTGTTCGTAGTGGCGGACGTCATCGCGCAGGACCCCTCAGGCTTCAAGCGCGCCCTGGCCATCGACCGCGGCAGCAAGGACGGCCTGGACGAAGGGATGGTGGTGCTGTCCAAGAGCGGCAGCCTGGTGGGCGTGGTATCCCTTGTATACGAAGAGTTCGCCTGGTTACGCCTGATCTCGGACCCTAACAACGCCGTGAACATCGCCGTACTTACCGGGGGCGAGGAGGGCTCCGAGGCGCGGGGAGTGGCGGTCGGCGACCTGCGCAGCAGGCTATCCCTGGAGATGCTGCCCACGGAGGCGCAGATACAGGAGGGCGATCTGGTCATCACGTCAGGCCTGGGCGGCAACTATCCGCGAACGCTTCTCCTGGGCAGCGTGACGTCCGTAGAGGAGAAGCCCCAAGCGCTGTCCAAGCGAGCTACGATGGAGCCCGCGGCGGACCTTTCGTCCCTGGATACGGTATTGATCATCACCAACTTCCGGCCCGCCAGGCTAGAAGGCCCATGAAGTACGCCGTCGCTCTCGCCGGGTCGTTCCTGGTCGCTATCCTGGCTACTTCCGTGATGCCCTACGTGAAGGTGCTGGGAGTAGCTCCGGACCTGGTGCTCATCTTCGCCGTCTGCTGGGCGATGATCCGCGGTCAGGGGGAAGCGTTGGTCGTTGTGCCGATGGCCGGTCTCCTCCGCGACCTCACCACCAGCGATCCCGTAGGCACCTCCATGCTGGCGCTATCGCCCATCGTGCTGCTGGCGGTGATACGCGAGCTGCGTCCGGTTGAGAGCGATTTCCTGCCGACGCTGGCGGTTGTGGCGATAGCCAGCTTGGCCTACGCTGTAGTCAGCATGGCGGTGCTGACTGCAATTGGCGATGACGTACCGTGGGGTACCGGCATGCTGCGTGTTGCGCTCCCCTCTATGCTGGTGAACCCTCTGTTTACCGTGCTCATCTATTCACCCATGCGATGGCTGACCACGCGTCCCAAGAGAGAGAGCTTCGGCGTAGGTTCAGCGGTGCAACTCTAGACTGATATGGACCCGTACCTGAGACCGGACCGCCGAGAGCGAGCGCGCCAGCGCGATAAGCCAGAGCCGCCGGGCCGCAACCAGCCGCTCTTAACTGCGCTGCGGGTGCTGGTCATTCTGCTCTTCGGCATCCTCATCGTCCAGCTGGTGCGGCTCCAGGTCATCGACAGCGACGACTACGCCCATCGGGCCGAGATCAACGCCCTGCGAGAGGTTCAGATTCCGGCGGCGCGCGGCCTCATCCTCGATCAGGACGGACGACCGCTGGTTATGAACACCGCCCGCTACTCCGCGGCCATCTTGCCCGGAGACCTCCCCGATCGGGGAGAGGTGGGAGTGTATCGCCAGATGGAGAGGGTTACCGGCGTGCCCCTGGATGAGGTCGAGCGGATGGTGCTGGCCGGGATCGAGACCAACGGCGCCTACAATCCCGTGGTCATCAAGCCGGATATCGACGAGGAAACGGCGCTAACCCTGCGTGAGCTGGAGCCGGCCACTCCCGGCCTCAAGCTACTCGTGGAGCCGACTCGAGAGTATCTTGCGGCGCCCTACCTCTCACACGTCCTGGGCTACGTAGGCCCTATCTCACAGGATGAGTACGATGAGCTAAGAGACCAGGGCTACCTGTTTCAGGACTACACCGGCAAATCCGGCGTGGAGTTCACCTACGAATCCCTTCTTCGCGGCCAGCCCGGGAAGAAGCTGATAGAAGTGGACGCGCTCGGGCGCGAGCTGAAAGTCATCTCGGAGCGGCGGCCCCTGGACGGATCTAACCTCGTCCTCACCATCGATCTTGACCTCCAGAAGATGGTGCAGGAAACGCTGCAGGAGTTCACGGCGGAGGGCGACAACGCGGCGGCGATAGTGATGGACATTGACAGCGGTGACATTCTGGCCATGGTCTCCCTGCCGGGCTTCGATAACAACGCGTTCTCCGGCCCTCTCAGCAACGAAGACCTGGCCGCCATTGTCGATGCGCCCGGAAAGCCCCTGGTGAACCACGCCCTCGCCGAAAGATACCCGCCCGGCAGCACCTTCAAGACGATCGTCGGAGCGGCCGCCCTTCAGGAAGGGATCGCCTACACCGGCACCACCATCACCAGCCGCGGCTACATTACTGTTGAGAACGAGTACGACCCCAACGTGGTGACTCCGTTCTACGACTGGTCCGCCCTGGGCCCCCTGGACTTCTACGACGGCATCGCCATGTCCTCCAACGTCTACTTCTACTACCTCGCCGGCGGCAAGGCGGACGAGGGGTTCCCCGGCCTGGGCGAGGCCCGCGTCGCGAAGTACGCGCGTGCCTTTGGCCTGGGCGCGCCGACAGGTATCGACCTGCCCGGTGAGTCGGCTGGTCTGGTGCCGGACGCGCAGTGGAAGGAGGAAACGTTCGGCGACAGCTGGTTCCTGGGCGACACGTACAACTTCGGCATCGGCCAGGGCTATCTGTCGGCTACTCCGTTGCAGATCATTACCGCCGTCTCAGCCATAGGCAACGGCGGCAAAGTTGTCAGGCCACACCTGCTGCGGGAGGTGCAGGACAGCCACGGCAACGTTCTACAGCGATTCGAAAAGAGCGTGAGAAGCATTGTGCCGGTGGAGCCGGAGTACCTCCACATCGTGAAAGAGGCGATGCACGAATCCGTAACCAGGGGAGTGGCCCAGGGAGCGGCCGTGCCGGGCCTGGAAGTGGCCGGTAAGACGGGAACGGCGGAATTCGGCCCGGCGCGCCCAGGATCACAGGAGACTCACGGCTGGTTTGTGGGGTTTGCTCCCTACGATGAGCCTGAGATCGCCGTGGTGGTTTTCCTCCAGCGCGGCAGTGGCGGCAGCGACGCCGCCCCAGCGGGCAGCAAGATACTGGACTACTACTTCAACGGGCCTCACCTGGCGCAGAAGCTGGAGGAAGGCGAGTAGTGGAGCGCCACGCCTTCCGCCACTTCGACTACGGGCTGTTGTTGCTGGCCGGAGTGCTGGTGACCTACGGCGGTCTACTCATCTATAGCGCCTCGCTCACCGCCTATCCAGACGGCATCGCCGGGCTCAGCCACCCCGTTGTCAAGCAAGCGATGTTCGCGGTGTTTGGGTTGATGATGATGGCGATCATCGCCTGGATGGACTACCGCGTGTTCGGACAGATGGCGCCGGCGCTGTACGCCCTGGCTATCCTTATACTGGTGGCGGTGTTGTTCCTGGGCGAGAGCACCTTCGGCTCGCGTCGCTGGATAACCGTGGGCGGCACGCAGATACAGGCCTCAGAGGTCGCCAAGCTGCTCATGATCATCTCCCTCGCCCACTTCCTGGCCGACCGACAGCGTCAGATCACACGCGTGCGGGTCTTTCTGACTTCGTTGGCGCTGGCGGTGCTGCCGGCGGCGCTGGTCATGGCGGAGCCGGACATGGGCACGGCCATCATCTTCGGCACCATCTGGGTGGGGATGGTGATAATGTCTGGTGCGCGGGTGCAGCATGTACTCATCCTGATCGGCTTTCTCCTGGCGGCCATACCGTTCGCCGCCCTTGCCGTACTCGGTGACTATCAGCGCGATCGTATCGCCCTTTTCTTCAACCCCAACTCTGATCCCCTCGGCGGTGGCTTTAACATCCTCCAGGGCGAGATCAGCGTCGGCTCCGGCGGCATCTTCGGCAAGGGGCTGACGAACGGCAGCCAGACGCAGCTCGACTTCCTGCAAACGCCGGCGACGGACTACATCTTCAGCGTGTTGGGAGAGGAGCTGGGGCTCATTGGCGCCCTGGTACTACTGGCGTTGTTTACGGCGCTGCTGTTCCGAACGATTCGGGTGGCCAGCCTGGCGCGGGATCAGTTCGGGCGGCTGCTGGCGACGGGGATCGCCATCATGATCCTGTTCCAGGTGTTCATCAACATCGCGGTGAACATCAGGCTGCTGCCGGTGACCGGCATTCCCCTGCCGTTCGTGAGCCAGGGCGGCAGCTCCCTGATAATGCTGTTCGTCGCCCTGGGCCTCCTCCAGAGCGTGCTCATACGCCACCGCCAGCTCGAGTTCTAGCTGCCGCCTCGGCGCCTCTCATCCTACTCCGCCTCGTAGCGAGGCGAGGCGGTCACGCCCCACTGGCGCCAGTCGTAGATGCGCAGGGCCAGCGTCAGACGCGGCTCCCAGCCTATCGGTTTGTACTGGGGGAAACTTCTCGCGGATCATCGCCCAGGCGCGGTCCCGCTCCTCGCCCATCGCCTCCTCCATCGTGCAGCGGAGGAGCACGCCCTTCAGACGGCTCCAGTCGTCGTCATATTCGTCGATGAGGACGGCGATGCGGGCATTCTCCCGGAGCGCCTCAGCCGTAGCGTAGCGGCTACCGATGTCCACGTACACCGTGGACTCGCTGTCGAACACGGGACAGACGGGGATAACGTGGGGCTCGCCGCCGGGCCGCACACTAGCGATGCGGCAGACACGGGCGGCCGCGACGAACTCCCTGACGGGCTCCGGCATCGGCTCCATCAGCCCAACCCTAGCTTGATTGCATCCCGCAGAGTGGCAGCGGGGAGCAGCTCCAGCTTCGTCTTAGGCCGCGAGCCACGCCCGGCTGGGCCGGCCAGTGCCACCTGCGGTAGCAGGCAACGTCGGAAACCCAGCCGCTCAGCCTCCAACAGCCGACGCTCCAGCTGTGCCAGCGAGCGCAGCTCGCCTGAGAGACCCACCTCGCCCAGAGCCACCATGTCCGCAGGCACGGGCTTATCGCGATGACTGGAGACGATCGCCAGCGCCAGACCCAGGTCGGTCGCCGGTTCGTGTACACGCAGGCCGCCCACCACAGAGGCGATGATGTCCTGCCCGGCGAGGGAGAGACCCACACGCCGGGTGAGAACGGCGGCGATCAGGAGCAGACGGTTGAAGTCCAGGCCGTTGACGGTGCGCCGCGGCGTTGGCATGGCGGTGGGGCTGGTTAGCGCTTGCACCTCCACCAGCAGCGGCCGGCTCCCCTCCAAAGTCGGCACGATTATCGAGCCCACGGCGCCGCTGGCGCGCTCCGCGATGAACGCCTGCGAGGGGTTATCCACGCTGGTCATCCCTTCGCTGGTCATCTCAAACACGCCCACCTCGTCGATGGAACCGAAACGGTTCTTCACCGAACGCAGCAGCCGGTAGTTGCTGAACCGCTCACCCTCCAGGTAGAGCACGACGTCCACTATGTGCTCCAGCAGCCGCGGCCCGGCGATATCGCCCCCCTTGGTGACGTGCCCAACGATGAACGTCGGCACGCCCGTCCCCTTGGCCCAGCGCATCAGATCCATCGTGCACTGGCGGAGCTGCACGATACTCCCCGGCGCCTGCGGGGCGCTCCCCGTATACACCGTCTGAATCGAATCGACGATAAGCAGGCCGGGCGAAAGCGATTCCGCCTCCCGCAGGGCGATGTCCAGATTCGTCTCCGTGATGACGAACAGCCCGTCGCCAGCAACACCCAGACGGGCGGCACGCAGCTTGATCTGTCGGGCCGACTCCTCGCCCGATAGGTAGAGGACACTGCGACCAGCGGCGGCCAGGGAGGCCACCTGCAGCAGGAGAGTGGACTTGCCGATGCCGGGGTCGCCGCCGATGAGCGCCAGCGAGCCGGGCACGGCGCCCCCGCCCAGCACGCGGTCGAACTCCGGCAGCCCGAAGACCAGCCGCGGCTCCTCCTCCTGCGGCAGACGTGAGAGCTCCTGGGGAGGGGCCGCAGCAGCAGCGGCGACGCCCGGCCTCTGGTCCGCTGCCTGTTCAACGAAGCTGTTCCAGGAGGAGCAGTCAGGGCAGCGGCCCAGCCATTTCGGGGTCTCGTAGCCGCACTCCTGGCAGGCGAAGACCGTGCGCGGGGGCTTGCGGGCGGTGGTCATGGGCTCGCGGCTATTATGACAGACGGAGAGAAAAGCGCCAA
>JADFKX010000078.1 GCA_022564695.1 Chloroflexota bacterium
AGGGCGCGATGGGGAAGAAGCTGTTGAACACAGGGATATAGCCCAGTACGTCCGAAAGGTCGGCCCGCTGGTTATCGTTGAAGTCGTAGGGCCAGGCGTCGGGCGGACCCTCGTTGCCGGCGACATTGTTGGCGGCGCAGTCGGACAGAGGGTCCGTACCCATGAACACCTCCAACCCATCGTTGAACGCGTCGGCATCGGTGTCGGCCAGCAACGGGTTGGTGCCGTGGATGTTCACCTCGTCGCCATCGTTCAGGCCGTCGCCGTCGGTGTCGGGGTTGTTGGGGTTCGTGAAGTAGATGTTGATCTCATCATCATCGGTGAGACCGTCCCCGTCGGTGTCGGTGACGCCGCCGCAGGGGGTGGTGGCGGCGAGGGAGGCTGAGGTGATGGGGTTGTTCTTGGTCGGGCTGGCGGGGTCCGCGCAGACCCAGTCGTTGGCGCTGCTGTTCGTATCCTGGGTTCGTTGCAGGCTGTGCCCGTCGGCGTCGTCCGGGGCCGGGAACTGGCCGGTTGTGCCGATGTGAAGGTTACCAGGGCCGGAGTAGGTCCCGTAGGCGACGCAGTCGATATAGTTGTTAGGGTTTGTGTGGTCCCAGCTGCCAGGCGCGGGAGGAGAGAGGCCGGGGGAGCCCCAGCATACCATCCCGCCGCCGATGGGCAGGCTGGCGGGTATGATGAAATCAGGGGTGAGGCCGCTCACAGTCTGGAACTGAGTTGTGCCCATGAGCCAGCGGCGGTTGGCGCCGCTGACGACGTCGCTTGGCACGATCAGGACGTCACCCAGGTGGTTGCCGCTGGCGTCGAAGGCGCCGAGCACGGAGTTTGTCGTGATGTTTTGGCCTGCGAATAGCATCTCGATCTCGACGAACTGGACGCTGGCATCGCCGCCATAGCTGGTCATCACCTCGTCGATTTCCGAGAGATGGACGGCAGCGTGTGACGAGGGAGCGTTCAGGTCGCTCGCGACAAGGGCGCTGAAGACACCGAGCCCAAGAAGCACCGCTTTAAACACTAACCCTCCCTCTCATCGGATTCATAAAATCATGCTGGCATGGCTTATACGATGGGAGTGGGTCGTATGGATTTCACGGGCGTTTGGCGGATTCTACCTGGCCGCGCAATCAGGGCGCGAAGCCCTTGCCCGTGAAGCCTCACCTCATATCGTTTGCCCTTCGTTTAGACTAGCCGGCCTTCTCCTGGAGTAGATCGCGCAGCTCCCGCACCGTCTCCTGACGCCAGGAGGCCCAGACCGGCCCCTCTTGGAACTCCCGGTACGCCGCTCGCCGCTCCTCCTGCTCCAGCGCCTCGAACTTCGCCTGCATCTCTCCCAGCTCGGCGTTGGCCTTCGCCGGCCGCTCCGTCCAGTGAGCGATGTAGCGGTGATCTTTGGTGTAGAACACGAAGACTGGGATCGACTGGCTCTCTCCATGGTTGAGGAACTCGTTCATGATGTCCAGGTTGTCGTCCCTGGGGAAGATGCGCAGCTCCACCCCCGCCGCCTCGGCGATGCGCGCCATCACCGGCAACCCCCGAAACACGTCCGGGCACCAGTCCTCGCCTAGCGCCAGCACCTTCGCCGCGCCATCCGCCGCGGACGCCAGCGAGCGAAACGCCTCAACGTCCTCGTCCGTGAGCACGGTCTCGCTGTGGTTGTACTCGAACTTCCCCTGGTTGCGCTTGATCTGTCCCAGGTATTGCTCCCAGGTCATGCCGCTGGCGAACCGCTCCGGCGTTATGACGCTCTCCTTCTGCTGAGTCAACGTGGGCTCCTTCCTAATACGTTAGGTCTCCTCAGATTAACACGGCTCTCCAATCGCGACAAACCTTGGCCGCAAGCCCTCAATCGTGGTCGGGCTTCTCCTTCACCTCCTGCCATAGCGCCAGCTTCTCCTCGGCCGGTATCTCTCGCAGTTCGCGCCCCTCCTCCTTGACCGTAGCCTCCAGTCGCTGAAACCGCGTCCGAAATCCGCGACAGGTGGAGCGCAGCGCCTCCTCGGCGTCCACCTCCAGCCAGCCTGCCAGGCCGCCCAGCGCGAACAGCGCGTCTCCGACCTCCTTACGGCGCTGGTCAGGCGTGTCCGCCTCCCTTAGCTCGCCCAGCTCCTCCTCCAGCGCCTCCCATGCCTGCTCGACCCTCTCCCAGGCGAAGCCGGCGCGGTGAGCGCGTCTCTGCATCGCCTGGGCGTAAGCCAGCGAAGGTAACGTGCCGGGTATCCCCGTCAGCGCTGACTGTCCGTGCCGCTCCTCACCCTTCAGCTTCTCCCACTGCTCCACCACCGCCTCCGGCGTCTCCGCCTTGGCGTCCGCGAACACGTGAGGGTGCCGACGCACCAGCTTGTCGTTCACACCGTAGACCACGTCCTCCAGCCCGAATTCGCCCGCCTCCTCCGCGATCTGCACGTGCAGCAACACCTCAAGGAGCAGGTCGCCCAGCTCTTCGCACAGATGCGCCGGGTCGCCCTCGTCCAGCGCCTCTAGCGCCTCGCTCGCCTCCTCCAGCAAGAACGGCCGCAGCGACTGATGGGTCTGGACGCGGTCCCAGGGGCAGCCCTCCGGCCCGCGAAGAGTGGCCACGATCTTTCGTAGCCCGTTGAACGTATGCATATCTCTCTTAGTTGGTCTCATTTGGAACGCCCTTTCGTAAATTCTCGCCAAAGCATGATAACCAGTCGCCGAAAGCGTTGACAAACGGAACGTACCGTATCACGATTAAATCAGCAACTCGGTCGGCGGACAGTAGGAAGGGAAGGCGCGCTGGGCCTCTTTCGGACGATAGCCTTTGCACTGCTAGTGCTGGCGCTGCCGGTCGCCATCGTGGCGACCAACATCCGTTTCGCCGCCTCTGAGGTACGCGTCTACGATTACTCCGTCCGTGAGTATGACGCAGCCGCTGTCTCCCGCATCCCGGAGAGCGAGCTTCTCCGCGCCAATCGTGAGCTGCTGTCCTACTTTACGGCCGCTGACCCAGGGCCTCTGCATATCGTCGTCACCAACACCAACGGCGAAGAGGACACGCTGTTCAACGCCCGCGAAACCGCCCACCTGGCCGACGTGCGCGTCCTGTTCCGGGGGCTGTTCACCGTCCAGGCGCTGGCTCTGGCGCTGACGCTAACCATGGCGGTGGTGCTCATCGCCACCTCGTCCTTACGAGTGCTGGCCCAGGCGCTTCTCTACGGCTCAGCGTTAACGATCGCCCTGGTCGCCGCCACCGGCGGCCTCGCCGCCCTCGGCTTCGAACAGGCTTGGCGCCAGTTCCACTTCCTCGCCTTTACTAACGACCTTTGGCTTCTGAACCCCGCCACCGACCACCTCATACAGATGTTCCCCGAGCCGTTCTGGTTTGACATAACGCTACTCATCGGCGCCTTCACCTTGCTTCAGGTGCTACTCATCGGCGGCGCTTCCGGGCTCTACATATACCTGAGCCGGTCCGACGAGCAGGAGGAGCAGCCCCCTCGCCACCTGCTGGTGCCCCGGCCCCTGGAGCCGCGGCCGCGCGTCCCGCCCCCGCGACCCCGTCACCGCGCCCCCTCACGCGCTAGACCAGACGAAGTCTTGTAGCCGTAGCTGCACGCCTGCCCGCCTCTGGAGGGGCTTCAGCCCTGCGCTTTACAGGCAAGCCCAAACGTCCGAGGCAGTGGTGGAAAGAGTAGTGGTCGGCCCCTGTAAGGCCCGTTCGATCAGTTCACGCTGGAGCAGGCGCAGTTGCCGCCGGCGCAGCCCCCGCAGCCGCCGGTGCCGGCCAGAGCATCGCTCGCTCCGCCCTCACCTTGAGCGAACGCGGCGAACGTAGACAGCACCCGCTCGCCGCCCTCGTGGCCCTCGGGGCAGGCGGCGGGGTCGTCCAATCGCCCCATAGGGCGGAGCAGCTCGAACCGCCCCTCACAGCGCCGGCAGTAGTATTCGTACAGAGGCATCTCTATCTAACGATGCTAATCTTGTCCCGGGCCGCCGTCAACCATCGCTAGGAGGTGGACGTAAGCGCCGCGCCTGCTACAATCGTACCTCTTAGTATCTTTCGCATCCGCGTTGCCCCTGCGCCAGGAAGAGGAGCCAGCCCGAAGTGTCCGATTACACCATCCGCGACGCTCAGCCCGAGGAGTTCGACACCATCATCCGGCTGTGGGAGTCCATCGACAGGCACACCAGCCTGCCCGACCGCCGCGAGTACCTGGAGGCGTTTCACGCCTTCTCGCCTGACCTGTTCCTGGTCGCGGAGGCCGAGGGCCGTATCGTGGGGACGGTCATCGGCGGCTGGGACGGCTGGCGCGCCAACATCGCGCGGCTCTCCACCCACCCGCAGGCGCGCCGAAAGGGCATCGCCATGGCGCTGGTGCGGGAGCTGGAGCGCCGCCTGAAGGCGAAGGGCGCCCGCCGCGTCTATGCCCTGGTAGACCGCCGCAGCTCGCCCGCCGAGCCCTTCTGGCAGTCCGCTGGCTACGCCGTCAACGACCAGATCGCACAGTACTCCCGCAACTTCGAGAAGGAAGGAGAGTGAGCGATGGACGCGGAAGCCGTCGCGTCGATGCTGCGTAAGGATCGTGCCGAGTGGGAAGTGCTGGTTGCCGTGCTCGAAGCGCACCCTCAGAAGAGTCTCCATGATCCAAGCTCGCCGCGGTGGACTAGCCGTGACGTCTACGCTCACCTGTCGCGCTGGATAGAGCGCTCGACGTTCGAGCTAGAGGCGCGGCTTGAGGGCGGCTCGCTGCAGCCGCTTGAGGGCACCGACGATGAGGTCAACGCTCGCTGGCAGCGGGAAGATAGCGGACTTGGCCTCGGCGAGGCACGGGAACGTGCTCAACAAGCGTTCGAGCGACGCCTACGGGCGATAGAGGGGGTTCCAGCTGATCGTTGGGACGAGATGCTCGAGGCCATCGCGCGCGCTGACGGGGCAGAGCACTACGCGGGCCACCGGAGCTACATCTCTGTGACGTAGAGGCGAACCTGAGGTGCTTATTCCAGGTAGTCTTTCAGCTTCTTACTGCGGCTGGGGTGCCGCAGCTTCCGCAGCGCTTTCGCCTCTATCTGGCGGATGCGCTCCCGCGTCACGTTGAACTCACGTCCAACCTCTTCCAGCGTCCGGCTCCGTCCGTCCTCCAGACCGAACCGCAGCACCAGCACCTTCTGTTCTCGCGGAGTCAGCGAGCTCAGTACCTCTCTCACCTGTTCCTTCAGCAGCTGGTGAGAGGCCGCCTCCGCCGGCGCCATCGATCCCTGGTCCTCGATGAAGTCGCCAAGGTGCGAGTCCTCCTCCTCACCAATCGGCGTCTCCAGCGAAACCGGCTCCTGCGATACCTTGATAATCTCACGCACCTTGTCCGACTGGATCTCCATCCCCTTGCCGATCTCTTCGCTCGTCGGCTCACGCCCATACTCCTGCACCAGCCGCCGGCTGATGCGTACCAGCTTGTTGATCGTCTCCACCATGTGGACCGGGATGCGGATAGTGCGCGCCTGGTCGGCGATGGCGCGCGTGATCGCCTGGCGGATCCACCACGTCGCGTAGGTGCTGAACTTGTAACCCTTACGGTAGTCGAACTTCTCCACCGCCCGGATGAGGCCGATGTTCCCCTCCTGGATTAGGTCCAGGAGGGACATCCCGCGGCCGATGTACTTCTTGGCGACGCTGACCACCAGGCGCAGGTTCGCCTCGGTCAACCGCTTCTCGGCGCGGAATCCCTCCTCCTTCAGCCGCTGAAAATGCGATCGGATCATCTCATCCTCAGAGGCAAGCTTGTCCGCCAGCCACTCCGGGGGCGGCAGCAGGTTCTTATGCCCGTTCGCCGCCTCCGCCGCCAGAGCCATCAGCCCCGGCGATAGGATGTGCGTGATGATCGATATCTGTACCAGATGCTGGCGCGCCACTACTTCGTCACCCTTGAGCCGCGCGGCCAGCTTCAGAAGCATCTCCTCATCCGCCACCGCGTCCACCAGGTTTCGGAACTGTTCTTCGATGATCAGCTCCGGCAGCGATAGCCTCTGCAGCTTGAGGTCTCTCGTCACGAAGCGCAGCGACTTAGATATCTCAGCCAGGTGGATAAGGAGGCCTGCCAGCACGTCCACACCGCGCGCCCTCCGGCCTGTCGTCTCGAAGAACTCATTCTCAATTCGCTGGATTCGGTCGCCCTCCTCCATGTAGCGCGCCAGCACCTTCTCGTCCGCAGCGGTGAGGAGACGCACCTTGCCGATCTCACGGAGGTACATTCGGACCGGGTCGTCGATCCCTTCCTCCAGCTCTGCGCTGGCGGCCGCACGCTCAACCTCCTCCATCTTCTCGCCCGTAGGCTCGCCCCACTCCCTCAGCTCTATCGCTGTGCGGGATGCGATGCGAGGGGATGCGACCGTTTCATCCCCGCTTTCGTCTGTAGCCGAGGGCGATCTGCCACTGCTGCCTTTGCCCAACTCCTGTACGGTATCCTCGTCGCTATCGGTGTCGTCTACAGCATCCTCAAGGAGATCGTCTGCAAGACGATCCCTCTTGCGCTCGCGGTTGAGCAACTCTCGCTTGTCTGCGAACTCTTTAGCCATTGACTATCGTTTCGGCGGCCTCGCCGCTCCCTTCCTTCTTTTCTCTTCCATCTAACTCTTTAGCATGCAATTTCAGGCCGGTCTCCAACTCTCTGCGCTGCAAGCTGACCGCCTCCTTCACCGTCTCATCCTCTACTGCGACATCGGCCGCGGTGGCCTCCGCCAGAGTTGAGGCGCCCAGCTCTTCCTCCGTCTCCGCCAGCAGCGATTCGATCTCCCGTCGTTCGGCCTCGATCTGGCGACGCTCCAGACGGCTGCGGCAGTCCGCTAGCGCCTCCTCGGCCTGCTTGGCGGAGAACTCTGGTAGCCTCCAAATTATTAGACGCTCAAACTGCCCCTTCAGTTCCTCCGGCAGCGCCTCCTTAACCATATCTGACCCTGGTGACTGTTTCCAGGCGCTGAGTACCTCACGGTTGACGCTCTCCCAGAGGAGCCCCTCCGGGACCTCCAGGCCTGCCTCTCGCAGATGAGGATGGCGCAGCAGCAGCGCCAGGAGGAACCCCTCCGGCCCTCTGCTAACCCGCGTATCTTGTAACGACGGGTTCCCTTCCAGAGGTTCGGGCGCTCGCCTTGTCTTGCGCTGGCGGCCTACTAGGCGCGATAGCTCCTCCTCCTTCACCAGCGATAGCCGCGACAGCCGTTGCAGGTAGTGGGCCCGCACAACGGCGTCTTTTATCGGCTCCAGCAGTGGTAGGAGCTCCTGCACCGCCTCCGACCTTCCCCGCGGCGCCGACAGGTCGTGCCTCGATCCCGCCGCCTGGAAGCGGTAGTCCAGCACCGGCAGCGCCGATGCGATCAGCTCTCGCCAGGCGTCAGAGTCGGAGCGGATCACGTCGTCAGGGTCGTGGCCATCAGGCAGCACCGCCACCTTCAGATCAACCGATGTCGCATCCTGGTAACGGACCAGCCCCTGCCAGGTTACGACAGGCACCGTCTCCCTGTCCTCGCTCTGCCTGAGCGCCTCCTCCACCACCTCATGCCCCCGTAGCGCCGCCTCGCTGCCGGCGGTATCGGCGTCCAGCGCCAGCACAATGCTCCGCGTCTGGCGCTTCAGCAGGCGCACCTGCCGCTCCGTCAGCGATGTTCCCATCGTTGCCACCACGTTGTCGAACCCGCACTGATGAGCGGCGATAACGTCCATGTAGCCCTCTACGATTATGGCCTGGCCCTCCCGGCGGATACCGTCCTGCGATCGTTCCAGGGCATATAGCATGCCACCCTTGTCAAATAACGCCGTCTGCGCCGTGTTCAGGTACTTCGGTACACTCTCGTCCAGCGTCCGCGCTCCGAACCCGGTGAAGCGGCCGCGCACATCTCGGATCGGGAACATCAGCCGGCCTCGGAACCGGTCGTGCAGCCCCCTTTCACCTTCGACGAGGAGCCCGGCCGCCACCAGCTCAGCGTCTGAGTAGCCGCGCTCCCGCAGGTGCTCCCGTGTCGCCTCCCATGACGGCGGGCTGTAGCCGAGAAGGAACGTCTCCGCGGTGGGCCCGTCGATGCCTCGCTTCTGGACGTACCCCCATGCGCTCTTGCCTATGTCATCCTTGACCAGCAGCTCGTGATACCAGCGGGCGGCGGTCTCGTTGGCGGAGTGCACGCGCTCCCGCTGCCGCTCCTCCTCCGGCCGGCGCCGGCGGTCCGGCAGGTCTACGCCCGCACGGGTGGCGAGCAGCCGCAGCGCCTCGGGGAACTCGATCCCTTCTCTGCGCATGACGAATGAGAAGACGTCGCCGCCGGTGCCGCAGGCGCCGAAGCAGTGCCAGCTCTGCCGCTCAGCCGAGACGATGAAGGAGGGCGTTTTTTCGCTATGGAAAGGGCAGTTCGCCTTAAAGCTCCGCCCCACTCGCTTTAGCTGGACGTACTGGCCTACGACATCGACTATGTCAAGTCGCGCCTTGATCTCTTCGACTTCATTCATAACCCTGGCGTCTGTCCTAACTTCGGGTGAGATACCGACTGGTCAGTACGCTGGCACGGCGCAGAATCCGAGGCTCGCTGGATCGGGAGATATATTCTATCACACTCGTTGACGTCCATATTGTACAACAGCCAAAACCTGAAAAAGTTACAAATCTATGTTAGCCAATGCTTTCCGAAATAGTTGCGTGTCGTGACTATACTCGATGCCCCAGCCGCTCCGCCGTGGTCAGGGCGAATCTATCCGTCATCCCGGCGACGTAGTCCGTCACTCGCCGCCACGGCGGGTCCGATGCGATGACGAAATCGCTGTCGATCTCCTCCGGCCGCGAGAGGTAATGCCGGAACAGGAAGCGAACAACCTGTTTCGCCTGCTCCGCCTCCTCCCGCCGCCCCTCCCACAGGT
>JADFKX010000079.1 GCA_022564695.1 Chloroflexota bacterium
CGGCTCTGCGCCGCCAGAAGGTTCATATAATAGCTTCGAGGTGGGCCATCACATCAACAACTCGTGCTAGAACTACACTACATAAGCTAGGACGGGCCTATCTGGGAAGCGTTGCAGAGTCAGCTATCAGGTTAAGTGACAGTTAAGGTGAATATGGCTCCTAGTCGGCCATGGAGTAGCCGCCGTTGACGCTCAACACCTGGCCGGTGATCCACTCGGCCCGCTGCGAGGCGAGGAAGACGGTGGCGTTGGCGATGTCGGCTGGCTGGCCAAGCCGGTTCAGCCCCTTGGCCAGCGGATACTGGCGCATGATTCGTTCCCCCTGGGCCTGGAGCCAGCTCTCGGTCGCCTCCGTCGCCGTTGTGGCGGGGGAGATGCAGTTCACGGTGATGCAGTAGCGGCCGACCTCCTTGGCCAGCGCTTTGCTGAACCCCACGACGCCCGCCTTCGCCATCGAGTAGGCCACCAGGCGCGGCTCACCCACGCGGCCGGCGTCAGAGATGATGCTGATGATCCGTCCCCAGTGCCGCTCTGACATCCCTCCGATCACCGCTCGGGAGCAGTTAAGCACGCCGTGTGTGATCAGCCCCATGCTGCGCTCCCACTGAGCGCGGTCGGACTGGGAGAAGAACTGGCCAGCGGCGGCAGAGACGTCCTGGGGGTCGGTGATGACGGGGATGCCGGCGTTGTTCACCAGGACGTCCAGGGAGCCCCACTCGTCGGTGACGCGCTTCACTATGGCGGCCACGGACTCCTGGTCAGTCACGTCGGCCTGGACGCCCATTGCCTGTCCGCCCGCTTGGCTGATCTCCTGGGCGACGGCGTCCGCGCGCTCCTGAAACAGGTCATTGACCGCCACCTTCGCACCTTCTTCGGCCAGCGTCAGGCAGATCTGCCGGCCGATGCCGCGGCCAGCGCCGGTCACCAGAGCCACGCGGTCCTTAATTCCCAAGTCCATTGAGCTATCCTCCGCAGATTGCGAGGCGAAACCATGGCGTAGTATAGCGGAGCGCCATCAATGGCGGAACGTAGCGGCGGCAGCGCGCTTCGGCGCGTTATAATGCGGCCATCGGTGGCCGCAGAAGTGATGTCGCAGAGGCGCTTTGAGTTCCACCCCGTAACGCCGGGGACCTATATCGGCATCGCGTCCGTCTTGCGCAAAACGGGGTTCGTGGAGGTGCTATGGCAGGCAGAACACCAGCCGAGCATGAGATACTTAGTTGGAGGCATATCCAATAGATGACGGTACGCATCGGCATCGTCGGCTCAGGATTCGCGGCCAGCCTGCATGCGCAGGGGCTGCGACAGGTTCCGGGCGCGGAGATTGTGGCCGCCGCTTCCCCCAACGCGGAGCACGCCTGGGTGTTCGCTCGCAGCTTTGGTATCTCCCATACCTTCGTCGACTACAAGGACATGCTGCGGGGCGACCTGATCGACGCCATCACCGTCGCCTGCCCTAACGATCTGCACTACGAGGTGACGCAGGCAGCGGCGGCCGCCGGCAAGCATGTGCTGGTGAACAAGCCGATGGCGATGAACCTTTCGCAGTGCGACAGCATGATACGGGTCTGCCGCGAGGCGGGGGTGATCCTGATGTACGGTGAGAACCTGTGCTTTGCCCCCAGGTACGTGCGGGCGAAGCAGCTGGCGGACGAGGGCGCACTGGGTGATGTCTACTACGTGCGACAGTTAAAGAGCCACGAAGGCCCGCATTCGGACTGGCTCTGGGATGTGGAGCGCTCCGGCGGCGGCGTCCTCATGGACCTGGGCTGGCACTCCATCGCCTACTGCCGCTGGGTGTTCGGAGATGCAAAGGTGGAGAGCGTCTCCGCCGAGCTGGGCCGCTTCGTCCACGGGAAACGGACGAAGGCCGAGGACCACTCGCTGGTGACGATGCGGTTCGCCGGCGGCGGCATCGGCGTGGCGGAGAACTCGTGGGCGCGCGCCGGCGGCCCCGACGACCGCGCCGAGATATACGGCTCCAAGGGGCTAACGGTGGCCGATATGGCCCGCGGTTCCGCCCTCAGCACATACAGCGAGCCCGGCTACGGCTACGCCATTGAGCAGGGGCTGGGGACGAAGGGCTGGACCTGGACGGCGCTGGAGGAGGCCTGGAGCGACGGTTACGTGCAGGAGATGGCCCACTTTGTGGAGTGCGTGCGGGAGGACAGCCAGCCCGCCCTCAGCGGCGAGGACGGCCGCGCCGTGCTGGAGATCATTTGCGCCGCTTACAAGTCGGCGCGCGCGGGACAGCGCGTGCGGCTGCCGTTCCAGACGGACGCCCGAAGGCCTATCGATCTATGGCTGGAGAGGTAAGGCGCTAGCCGGCCTGGAGCGCCTTCTCCATCTCCGCATCGGTGTAAGCGCGCAGCGTCTGGCTGTGCACGTTCCCGGTGGCGGCGATGTTGAACAGGCCCGCCAGCATGGCGTCCTCGCTGGGCGCGTCCACGATTGAGACGAGGTCGTATTGCCCCTGCGTCCAGTAGGTGCCGATGACCTTGAAGCCGCGCCTCTCGTTCTCGGCGCGGACCTCGCGGGCTCGCTTCACGGTGTCCTTGATGCTCTTCAGTCCCTGGTCGGTGAACTTGTACAGCACTACGTATGTGGGCACGGGAACCTCCTTTGGGATTGCGGGCCGCTGGATGCACGTGTATTCTATGGCATCGCTTCAGATTTCGGAAGGCGCATGTCACCTATCGTTCCACCGCTCGCGCGACGGAGGCGCAGAGTCGCCGGCACGTACGTGCGATACAATTAAGCCGTGACTACGGAAACAACCCTGCCGGCCCACGAAATCAGCGCCGCCATGAGCGATGACCTGTCGTTCATCCGTGATACGGTGGCGCGGCTGCGTCTGGACGGGGAGCGGCTGGAGCCGCAGCAGTTCATCGTCGTGCGACGCGAAGGCGTCGGCATCATCGCCTTCGGGCGCATCAAGCCGTACAGGGAGACGTACGAGCTGGGGTGCGTCGCCGTTGTTGAGGAGGAGAGGGGGCGGGGTTGGGGTGAGGTTGTAGTCCGGGAGCTGGTCAACCGCTTTCCCCAGGACGAGGTGTTCGTCACGACCGACCTGCCGGAGTACTTCGAACGGCTGGGGTTCCTGCGCACGGAGATACTGCCTCGCGAGCTGGACGAGAAGATATCGCGCGTGGAAGGGGTGGTTCGCAGCGGTGTCGTAGG
This sequence comes from Chloroflexota bacterium, assembly GCA_022564695.1. Lineage (GTDB taxonomy): Bacteria > Chloroflexota > Dehalococcoidia > SM23-28-2 > RBG-16-64-32 > JADFNQ01. The sequence continues at coordinate 3,181 of JADFKX010000079.1, forward strand.
GATGGTCTACGATCGGCGCGTGCGGGAGATACCTACCCTGGCGGATGTCTACCGCGCCAAGCATGCCATTGAACCGTATCTGAAGCGAACGCCGCTCGTGCACAATCCGTACCTGTCGCGGCTGTTGGGCTACGATGCGTACCTCAAGCTGGAGAACCTGCAGCCCATCGGCGTGTTCAAGGTTCGGGGCGGGGTGAACCTGGCGGCTTCTCTGTCGGAGGCCGACCGCCGGCGTGGCATTGTGGGCGCGTCTACCGGCAACCACGGCCAGTCGCTGGCCTATGCCGCCAAACTGGTGGGGATGCGCTGCGTCATCGCCATGCCGGAGGAGTCGAACCGCCTGAAGGTGGAATCGATGCGGGCCCTGGGCGCCGAGGTTGAGTTCCACGGTGGTGATTTTGAGGAGGCTCGGCTCTGGGCGGAGGAGTTCTCCCGCCGCGAGGGGATGCGCTACATTCACCACGTAAACGCGCCGGAGCTGATGGCCGGGGTGGCTACTGTGAGCCTGGAGATCATGGAGGATTTGCCGGATGTGGACGCCATCATTACGCCCATCGGCGGCGGCAGCGGTGTTATCGGCCATTGCGTTGTCGCCAAGGCGCTGCGGCCGGGTGTTCAGGTCATTGGCGTTCAGGCAGAGGGGGCGCCTTCGGTGTATCTCTCATGGAAGGAGCGCAGGCTCCAGAATGCGCCCATCGACACGATCGCTGAGGGGCTGGCCACAGGGACGCCGTTCTTCGCGCCGGTACGCACGTTCATTGACAAGCTGGACGATATGCTCCTGGTGAGCGACGACGAGATGCGGGACGCGATTGCGCTGCTGCTACGCGCTGCGCGTCAGCTCGCAGAGCCGTCTGGGGCGGCTTCCACGGCGGCGGCGCTGAAGCTGACGGAGCGGCTGAAGGGTAAGAAGGTAGCGGTGGTCCTCAGCGGCGGCAACCTGCCTAACGAGGAGCTGCGCCGTATCCTCAGCGGGCGCAAGGGGTAAGACGGGGCGCAGCGGAGTTGTGGGATGACAGCACCGCCGACTGAAGTCGGCGGCTTGGGGCGCACTTCACTACGCGGGGCAGGCAGGGGCAGCGACGAAGCCTGCCCTGAGCGAAGCCGAAGGGAATCTCGGTTTCTTTCTCTGTGGTCGCGAGATTCTTCATCCGCCTCCGGTGGACTCAGAATGACGGGTTAGTCTCCAGCGGCGGACGGGCTGCGCTTGCCGGATCCGGTTGCGGTTAACGAAGCCTCGCTGTTGCGGCGCCCAGGCTCGTCGTCGAGCAGGCCTTGCTTCTCCGCCTCCAGAAACGCTCGCACCACTTCGGGGTCGAACTGACTGTTAGCGTTACGGACGAGCTCTTCGATCGCCAGCCGATGTGGCAGCGTCTTGCGATAGGGCCGGTGGGAGGTCATGGCTACGTAGGCGTCCACAACGGCGTAGATGCGGGCGCCCAGAGGGATCTCTTCGCCCTTCAGGCCGCGAGGGTAGCCACTGCCGTCGTAGCGCTCGTGGTGAGCGTGGATCACCTCCGCGGCGTCGCGCAGGAAGTCGATCTCGTTGATGATCTTGTGGCCCAGTTCCGGGTGACGCTTCATCTCCACCCATTCGGAGTCGTCCAGCGGTCCGGCCTTGGCGAGGACGGCGTCGGCGACGCCGATCTTGCCGATATCGTGGAGGATCGCCGCCTTTTCGATCTGGCGCATCTGTTCCTTGCGCAACCCCATCTGCCAGGCCACGACGGAGGCGGTCTCGGCGATGTGCCGGGAGCGGCCCTGGGTTACGTTGTCATGCAGGTCCAGGGCGGCGCACAGGACGGCGATGATTGAGTTGTAGCTGGACTTCAGCTCGTCCGTGCGGCTCTGCAGGGTGTCTTCCTGATGGCTAATGGCGTTTGACCTGCGGCGGACCACGATCACCAGAGCCAGGTAGAGGGTACCTAAGACAACGGCCATTGAGATGAAGATGCTCCTCTCAATGGCGTTTACGTTACCGGCGATGGAGGTGAAGTCGCGGTATACCTCAGCCACGCCCATGGCTTGCGTGGAGCCGTTTTCTGTAAGGGGTACGCCTATCCGGGCTAACTCAGTGTATGACTCCAGGCCGGGCTCTCCCAGAGAGGAGGGCGTTCCTGTCACACTGACGACCTCGCGCTGAAGCGCGGCCTGTGTTGGGACGCGCTCAACAGGCGTCACACCGGAGGCCGTCTCGGCGCTGGAGTAGACGAGGACGCCGTCGCTGTTGAAGACGTTGAGGCGCACCGTACGCGAGCTGAGGACCCCTTGCCGCACCGCAGTGTCAAATGCGGCCAGATCAGCGCCCGTTAGCGGCGCAGCCAGCAGCTCCGGGCTCAGGTTGCGGGCGATGTACGGTCCTACCACCTCGGTCACCTCGGTCTCCGAGTCGTTCAGAGCCGTGGCTCGGATGTCGGACGCGAGGTAGCGGGTGGCGATGAAGCCCACCAAAAGGACGAGGACGAGGGCAACAAGGGCGAACACGATCGTGAACTCCAGGAAGAGCGTTCTCTTTCGTGCCCGGGCTGCGGACCTGCTGACGCCAGCGAGCGCCGCCAGCTTGCCTATCATTGCTTGTGCTGCCATCACTTTGCTCTTTTCGCTAGTTCCAGCTGAGATCCTCGGGACCGGAATCATCCGTAAATGTTTGCTGAGGCATGGACGTTGTCGATGTGGGCAGGCGCCGGCCGACCTTATTGGCGTACATATCGGAGTCAGCCCAGTGCATCATCTCGTCTATGTCTTCGCCGCCCCAGGGGTACCCGGAGACGCCGATGGAGACGTTGATCAGTACGCGCAGACCTTCATGCTCGTACATGGGGGTCTCCTCCAGCTCTTCCCAGAGGCGCTGAGCAAGAGCGTACGCCCCGCGCTTGTCCGTGTCCGGCATGAGCACTGCGAACTCGTCGCCGCCCAGGCGGGCGGGGACATCGTTGTTACGGATGTGCTTGTTGATAACCTTGGCCAGATTGGCGATTATGATATCGCCCACGGCATGGCCGTACTCATCGTTAATCTTCTTCAATCCGTCGATGTCCAGGGCTACAAGAGCCAGCGTCCGATTGCTGTTGCGGGCGCGCGCCAACCCCTCTTGAAAGCGTTCGTAGAAGTAGCGCCGGTTGTAAAGCTCCGTCAGCTCGTCGTGCGATGCCAAATTTTCAAGCTCTATCGAGCGCATGATGAGTCGCCCCTGGTAGCTGCGCAGCAGGTCCACGTGCGTAGTATGGGTGTAGCGGGCAGAGGCGATCCCAAACAGGACAGGCAGGCAGACTAGTATGGGGTAGACGATGTACTGCCATAGCTGGACGGCTTCTGTGAGTACGTAAAAGGTTGCGGCCAATCCCGCCAGAGCGAGCGCAATGAAGATACTCACCCAGACGATGCGGCTGATCCGCTCCTCGTCCCGTGCGAGCGGCTCTTCCGATAGTGCCTCTGCCCCGAGCTGTGTTGTCGTGTTCATCTACGCCTTAATATGGATTGCCTTCGCCCTTTCGAGCGAGTCGCCATTTTCTGTAGCTTGGGATTGACTGAACCGCTACTGAATTACGTTCATTCTCATTAAGGTAAGACGCGCCCTTTGGGGGGTAGTTACAGGAACGGCCGCTACTTTAGCGTGTGACTGCGTTAAATACGATGCAGGCTGGCCTTGCGTCCTCTGGGGTGAACCCGCCGCCTGCCCGCCAACCCAGGGCAGGACTATCTGAGGTAGCTCCGTCACGCAGCCCCGGATGCGGGCTCGTCAGTATGAGCAGGCCTGCCATCACTATGGCACCGCAACCGATCTCTTTGTAGGGCGTTAGGACGCGAGCGCCGGTGAGGCTGTGAGCATACGCGTAGCGGATGCAGGTTGGCGGGGTATAATACACGAGCGACGCCGAATCCGCCCCAGATCGCTATCTGAAGGAGACCGCCGTGGAGCGTAGGCTGCGCCTTGAGGGACACATATCGGCGGAGGAGGTCCGCCGCAGCCCCTACCTCTACCTTCCCGTCCCTGTGCCGCCCCGCGCTTCGCGGTTGCACGTCTCCTACGAGTACTCCGACCCCGTTACCGCGCCCTTCGGCATGGGGCCCGGCAATACCGTCGATATCGGCATCTTCGACTCACGCGGCCACGACTTTATCGACGCCGCCGGCTTTCGTGGCTGGAGCGGCGGCGCCAGGAGCGAGTTCTTCATCGCCCCTCACGAGGCGACCCCCGGCTACATCCGCGGGCCGCTCTTCCCCGGCGACTGGCACGTTCTTCTGGGTATCGAGCGGGCTAACCCGGAGGGCGTGCGCTACGACGTGACGGTAAGCCTGACTTTGGACGAAGACGACCTACTCACGGCGGAGACGCCGGCTGTGCTGGCGGCGCAACCAGCGACTAAATCTAAAGGCCGCAGCCGATGGGTGAAGGGCGATCTCCACTGCCACACCGTCCATTCAGACGGGCTCAACACGGTGGACGAGATCGTGACAAACGCCATCGAGCGCGGCCTTGATTACCTGGCGGTGACCGACCACAACACCAACACCCATCACGAGGAGCTGGCACGACTCGCCCACCTGCCGATCACTCTCATCCCCGGCGAGGAGGTGACCACATACTGGGGCCACGCCAATATGTGGGGCCTGCGGGAGTGGGTCGACTTTCGTTGCGCGGACTCGGAGTCTATGCAGGCGGTGCAGAGGTTCGTGCTTCAGCGGGGTGGCCTCATCTCCATGAACCACCCCAAGAGCGTGGGCCCGCCCTGGCTGTTTGAGGGCTGGAACGGCTATCCCTGTATGGAGGTGTGGCAAGCGCCCTGGCGCTTCTACAACTGGGAGTCGCTGGAGCGCTGGGATAACCTGCTGCGCGGCGGAGAGCGCGTCATCGCCGTGGGCGGCTCCGATGTCCACTCCATCCCGCCGAAACCGCCGCGGCACCCGCATGGCCTTGGCAACCCCTGCACCTGGGTCTATGCCGAGGGCGGCCCGTCCGAGGAGAGTATCCTGGAAGGCATCCGCGAGGGTCACGTGTTCATCACGGATGATCCCAGTGGCGCCCAGCTAATCCTGACGGCGGACGCCGACGGCGACGGCAAGTTCGAGGCGATGATGGGTGACTCGGTTGAGGCGGCCGAGGGCCAGGCCGTCTCCTTTCGTGTCTGGACGAACGGCGGCAGCGACCGTCGGCTGTGGATCATCTGCGACGGCCTTCCCCTGGATGTGATACCGCTGGACGGCCCGGAGGCGACGCATTCGTTCTCGCTGGAGCTTTCCGGTCGCAGCTATGTGAGGGCGGAGCTTCGGGGCTTCCGTGGCCGGCCGGAACGGGGCGAGGTGGTGTGGGCGATGACGAACCCGATCTGGCTGAAGACGCGCTCGAACTGAGACCGTGGGTCTGGGTATTCAGCTGACTCGCTCCGCCGTGTACCGAGGCGGCCAGTCCAGGTTGTAGAATGAGGAAGGCTTCTTCTTCGTTACAGCTCTGAAAGGAGTGATCGCCGTGGCTCGCCGTCTGTTCCTTGCCTATGTCGCTGTCGTCTTCGGGCCCCTGGCCCTGGCCACCGCCGCGTTCGCCATACGCGACCTTCTGGCGCGGCGCGGCAGGCCGCCCTCCGCGGGTAACGGCCACGCTGAGGCCGGAGCGCTTGAGAATACCGTGGAGGAGGTGAAGGCCACCTGATGGCAGCGAGGACGGAGATAGCGTGA
>JADFKX010000080.1 GCA_022564695.1 Chloroflexota bacterium
GCGGTTCCGTAACGGCGGGTACCCCCCCGCCCCCGCCCCCCGCCGCGACGCCGACGGCTACTTCTGGTTCGTTGGCCGCGCCGACGACGTCATCAACACTGCCGGCCACCTCGTCGGCCCCTTCGAGGTGGAGAGCGCTCTCCTCGAGCACCCGTCCGTCGCCGAGGCGGGTGTCATCGGCAAGCCGGACCCGATAGCGATGGAGGTGGTCAAGGCGTTCGTCGCCCTCAATGACGGATACGAGCCCAGCGATAAGCTGCGGCGGGAGCTGATCCGCTTCGGGCGCGAGAAGCTGGGCGCCGGCGTGGCGCCGCGTGAGATCGAGTTCGTCCCCTCTCTGCCCAAGACCCGCAGCGGCAAGATCATGCGCCGGCTGCTCAAGGCACGGGAGCTGGGCCTCCCCGAGGGCGACACCAGCACCCTTGAGGAGGACTAGCGCCAGTATTCTACGCCACCGTCCAAAGGTGGTCGCGTGAGGGGACCTAGATGCCTACTAGCCAACAGCGAGATTGGCCTGCTTTCAGAAGCTACGTCTGCTACGGATTCAAGCTGTTCGCTTTATTAATCTGGTTCGTACCGCTACTTGCCCTCGGCACGGCGTATTGGTCTGAGACAAAGCTATTTGCCCATGTGCTGCCAACGGCAAGCTATCCCTCCAGCTTGGTCGCGTTCGCTGTTGCCATTTTGGGTGGGCACCTAGCTGGTTTTCTCATCTCCGCCTCGCTACGGCTGTGGGTAATAGAGGGTAGGAACCCAGAAGGGCCGGGCCCTGAACCAGTGACCCCTGCCCTGGTAGGAGCCATAGAAAGGGCATTCTACGTATATGCACTCTATGTTGGCTTTCCTGAAGCCATCGCTGTGTGGATGGCCCTAAAGGCTGTGGGGCGGTGGCAGACTAAGGAACGGGCACAATTCAACGCATTCCTAATAGGCAGTGCAGTATCTTTGGCGTTTGGAGTGTTAGGTGCCGCGATAGTCGCGAAGGATCCTCTTTGATCGAGATCGACGCTTGTTGAAGCGTATCCTCGGCGCACCTAAAGGGCGAATCCGCCGCCGACTCTGTCGCGTACAATGGGGTACAGGAGGGAAAGCATGGCGTTTAAGGACGAGGGGTACGACGACGAGCGGTTCTGGGAGCAGGTTCGCTCGGAGAATACCACCTTCCTCGGCTTCTGGACCCACCGCTGAGGATCTTGCCAAGTAATGGCGCCCGTGTTTGCGCGCCTAGGCAAGCATTACCGTAAGCGTATCGAGTTCATCGCCGTTAACACCTACGACCGACCCGATATCGCCAAGCGGTTCGGGGTTAGCTCCACGCCCACCTTCATCCTCACCCGCAAGGGGAAGGCGCTGCGCCGCTTCTACGGCAACATCCCGGAGCCCCTCCTCAAGCAGCACCTGGCGCCCCACGCTCCGCCTGCGCCTGAGGGCGAGGAAGAGGAGGAGGAAGAGCGGGGTCTGCTCTCCCGCTTCCTTGGCGGCCTGTTCGGTCGCAACTAAAGGCCAGGTCGCTTACTGCGCCAGGCGGGAGGACACGTTCTCAAAGCTAAGCTCTAACTGTGGCCAACCGGATTGGCATTTCCGCTATATACGCTTACAATAGTTTCGGCGTACCTATCGGATTTACATATGACAGCAAAACGCAAAGTCAATCCCGAACGCGTTTACTACAACTACGACGGCCGTATACCTCCCGTTCGCCTGGAATCGAAGCCCGCTGCGCTGCCCAACGGTCGCATCGATGGCCTCCCCAAGCTAATCACCGACACCACTCTGCGTGATGGCGCTCAGGACTCCCGCCTCGCCCTGTTCCCCAACGAGGCCCGCCTGCGCTACGTGGACCTCCTCCACGACCTGGATAACGGCACCGGCGTCATCTCCGCCATCGAGACGTTCATCTACCAGGAGCGCGACCTCTGGGTGCTCGATAAGCTCCTCGAACGTGAGTACGACTACCCGAAGATCACTACCTGGATACGCGCCAACCCCAAGGACGTACGGCGTCTCTCAGAGGTGAGCCAGGGCCGAGTGAAGGAGACGGGCATGCTCGCCTCCTCCTCCGACCATCACATCTTCGACAAGCTGGGGTTCCGCAGCAAGGAAGAGGCGATCGACAAGTACCTCCGGCCCATCCTCACCGCCTGCGAGTACGGCATCACGCCTCGCGTCCACCTGGAGGACTGCACCCGCGCCGACATCGACGGTTGGGTGCTCCCCTTCATGGAGACGGTGCTGGAGGCCACGGAAGGGCTTGCCAGGTTCCGCGTCTGCGATACCATCGGCTGGGGCTCCCCGGACCCCTACGTTGCACTCCCCCAGGGCGTGCCGCGTCTCATAGCTACCCTGTTCGCCGAGACCGGCGCCGAGCTGGAGTTCCACGGCCATAACGACTTCGGACTTGCCACCGCGAACTCGCTCGCCGCCTGGCGCTACGGCTGTCGCAAGGTCAACGTGACGTTTGGCGGCCTGGGTGAGCGCACCGGCAACACCCCCCTTGAGCAGGTGCTGGCTGGATACGTACGATTGTACGGCGACCCAGGGTTTGGGCAGCCCGTTTTGGGGGAGATGAAGAGGATGGTGGAGGAGTATCTTGTGCCGCTGCCGGCCACCGCGCCCATCATCGGCGATGTGTTCACCACCCAGGCTGGCATCCACCAGGCCGGCGTGGCCCTGCAGGATGACGCCCCCGGCGGCCTCATCTACCTCGCCTATGACCCGGCGGTTGTGGGCAGTGAGGGTGCGGAGCGCAGCGTCGTTGGCGCCCTCTCCGGCTCGGAGGGCATCGTCTCGATACTGAACCGCGAGGCTGAGGCGCGCGGGCTTGAGGTGCGCTTCTCCGGCACCAACCGTGTCGTCAAGGAGATATACGACCGCATCCAGACGATCTACGACGGCGAGTATGACGAATCCGCCGACGCCTGGGTGAACTACCGCACTACGTTCTACCAGCCGGACGAGATCTGGCGGATGGCGGTGGAGCTGGGCGCCGCCGACGGCGACTAGCGTCGCGGATCGCCACGAGCCAGAGAAAGTTGCTTCGGCGTTCAAGAACTTCTGGCGCGCCTCTTTCGCTCATCACTTGCCTATCCTGCTCACACGAGTAGAATGGATGTCGGTTCGGCTGAGAACGATAGGCGAAGCTCACGACAGGTAGGAGGTCCAGAAGGATGCCTTACGCCCAAGTAGCGGGCTGGGGTATGGCTGTTCCCTCGCGGATTGTCACCAACAAAGATCTTGTGGAGACGGGGCTGGAGACAACCGAAGAGTGGATTGAGACGAGGACTGGCATTAAGCAACGGCGGTTGCTGGCGCCCGGGGAGGCGACCTCTGACCTGGCCGTGACGGCTGCACAGCGCGCCCTTGAGGTGGCGAACGTCCATCCCGCGGACCTGGACCTGATTATCGTCGCCACCTGTACGCCAGACCATCTGGTGCCGGCAACTGCTTCGCTGGTGCAGGACAGGATCGGGGCCGGGCGCGCCGGCGCCACAGACCTGAACGCCGCCTGCAGCGGCTTTGTTTACGCTCTCAGCCTTGCGGCGGGGCAGATAGAGTCCGCCCGAGTTAGGCAAGTGCTGGTCATAGGGGCTGACGCGGTCTCCATCTACCTGGACTGGCAGGATCGGGAGACGTGCATCCTCTTCGGAGACGGCGCTGGTGCTCTCCTCCTCCAGCCGAGCGAAGAGCCCGGCATCCTTTCCACCTCGCTTGGTTCCGATGGATCAGGGGCGTCGCTGCTCATGGTCTCTGCCGGCGGGTCGCGGTTCCCCATCAATAGTGACGCTCTGCGCAACGGCGATAATCACCTGGTGATGGATGGCCGGCAGATATTTCGTTTGGCTGCGCAGATGATGGGCAAGGCTGCGGAGAAGGCCATTGAAGCGTCAGGGCTGACCCCTGAGGATGTAAATTTATTGATACCGCATCAGGCGAACGGTCGTATCGTTGAGGCGGCAGCCAAAAGGCTGGGGCTGCCCCCCGAAAAGGTCTACGCTAACCTCGCCAAGTACGGCAACACCACCGCCGCCTCCATCCCTATCGCCCTATGCGAGGCTATCGAGGAGGGCAGGGTGAAGCCGGGCGACAACATTGTGCTAACGAGCTTCGGCGCTGGTCTCTCCTGGGGGTCCGCAGTCATCCGTTGGGGCCTGCCCTTGCCCGTCGAGGTGTCATCGTGGCGGCGTTGGCAGCGGCGGCTCCGGGGTCGCTGGGCGACGTTCCAGTCCTCTCTTCGCAAGAGGGGTCGGAGAGCGCGCTCCTTCGTGGACCGCAAGTACAATTAGGCCCCGGCCAGTTCGCCGGCCGGTATTCGACGCCGATAGCGTTGGTTAGGGCCGCGCCGAGATTATCAGGTCCTTGCGGTCGCCCCACTTGTGGAGGAAGCGATAGAAGTTACGCTTGCTCAGCCGCTCTCGCTCCTCGGGCGGCGTTTCCTCCCAGTCCACGTGTCGGTGACGCTTGAGCGGTAGCTCCGTATCCACCACCGCGCGATAACCCCGGCTGCGCACCGCGAAGCTGAAGTCCAGGTCCATGTGCCGGTAGAAGCGATACTTCTCGTCCAGCAGGCCGATCTCACGCAGGATCTCACGTCGGAAAGCCATCATGTACCCCTCCACCGCGTCAACATCGCCTGTGCCCGTCGCCTCATCGAAGCTGCGGATATCATGCGTCATCACGCCCCAGCGCCCCACCACCCCGATGGTCGCATCGTCCAGCAACGGGCGCAGCCTGGAGAAGACGTCTCCCGTCGCCTCCACGCTCGTGTCGATCAGCAGCACGTAGCGGCCTCTTGCCTGACGCAGGCAGACGTTGCGACCGGCGGCGCTACCTAAGAAGTGATCTGCGTGGAACACCCGTACCTTAGGGTCATCCTCCGCCACATGATCCAGATGATGGCCACAGTCATCATTGAACCCGTTGTCAACTACGATGATCTCGGCCCGCTGGCTGCCGAGCCAGCGCTGGACGCTGCTCACGCACCTCTCCATCTCCTTGCAGCCCTGGTGCGCCACAACGCCTATCGTGAAGTCCAGGTCCGGTGTCCCGTCCAGCAGCGACTCCACGTCTCCGCTGGTGGAGATCGCCTCCTGTCTTCGGGCCCACTCCGGCACCGGGACGACGACGGTTCCGCTGCGAGTGTCTCGCACCTCCATGTCCTGACTAATCACCTTCTCCCGGATCTCATCGGCTGGGGGATAGTCGCTTGCTTGTCTGAGGTGCGCCCTCTCCCTCACCATCCTCTGGATATCCTGCGGTAGCTTCGGCTGCCGCGCCGGCTGCACAAGGTCGAGTCCCAGGAGACGGTCGAAGTCCATCAGCAGTTCGCGTTTGATCGGCGTGGGCAGGCGGGACCGGCCGACCTGCCAGACGATCGCTAGAGCGCGGGGCAGATTAAGGTCGTCTGCAGCGGCGGCCCAGAATCGCCTCCGCTGGCGTTCGCCTTCGGCGCGGGCGGTCTTCGTTACCCTGCCGCCGGGCTCACTCAGCTTTAGCCTGAGACGGCAGAGCGCCAGCTGGGCCGCTCGCAGGCTGGCGAACGTGAAGTTCATGCGGGCACGGTAGTGCACAGTAGCGCAGAGGTAACGGAAGGCCAGCAGCTCAAACCCGCGTGCTTCCAGGTTTGACAGCGTGTAAGTGTTGCCGCTGGACTTGGCCATCTTCACCCCGTCCACCAGCAGGTGTTGGCCGTGAAGCCAGTAGTTTACGTGTCGGTGCCCGAACGCCGCTTCACTCTGGGCGATCTCATCCTCATGATGAGGGAAGATGTTGTCGACGCCGCCGGTGTGGATGTCGATACGCGGCCCCAGGTGCTTGGCCGCCATCGCCGAGCACTCGATATGCCAGCCGGGGAAGCCGTCACCCCAGGGGCTGGGCCAGACCAGCGCCCGGCCCGGCTCAGCCGCCTTCCAGAGGGCGAAGTCCCGCTGGTCCCGCTTAAGCGGGTCAGCCTGAACGCGGCCCCCCTCCTCCAGGCCGCTGATGACCTGGCCGGATAGCTTGCCGTACTCGGGGAAGCTGTCGACGGCGAAGTAGACGTTGCCGCCTGACTCGTAGGCGAACTCCTTCTCCACCAGCGTCCGCGTCATCTCTACCATCTCCTCGACCGTCTCGCTGGCGCGGGGGAAGACGTGCGCGGGCAGGATATTGAGCTTCTTCTCGTCCTCCAGGAAGGCGGTGGTGTAGAAGCGGGCGATCTCCGAGGGCGTCTTCCCTTCTGCCAGGGCGGCGGCGATCACCTTATCCTCGCCGCGCTCCAGCATCTCCTGTCGCATGTGTCCCACGTCGGTGATGTTCTTAACGTGGCGCACGCGATAGCCGCTGGTCTCCAGAAGGCGTCGCAGCCAATCGGCGATCAGGTAGGTGCGGAGGTTGCCGATGTGGGCATGGCGGTACACCGTGGGTCCGCAGGTGTATATTTTTACCGGCCCTGGCTCCAACGGCGCGAACGGTTCCTTGCTGCCCGTGAGAGTATTGTGCAGGCTGAGGACAGCCTGCTTTCGGCTGCCGGCGTCCGCGCGCGGCCTTCGCCTGGAGGGCGCCCGGCCCCCCTTAGCTGATCTCTCAGCCATGCTCGCCATCCCAGCCGATCTCGACATCACCTTCGCCCCAGATTATGACCGGGACCGTAAAGGCGTATTTGAGGGCTTCTTCCCACCACTCCTCGTTATCATCCACACGTCTCTCTTCGTACTCGACTCCGCGTTCTGAGAGCGCCGCACGGGCCTTATCGCACGTGGGACAGTTGCGCAAGGTGTACATGATAACGTTGCTCATGAGGGAAGACTCCAGAGGCTATTCTAGCATCGATGCGTGAGTGTCTTAAAGAGGATCGCCCACCACAATCATACGTCTATCCGCTTCCAGCGGCCCTGGCGGAAGCGCAGAAACATGAGCAGGGCGCGAGTATTTATGTCCATGACAGCGGCTAACCAGGCGCCGGGCACGCCTAGGCCGACAACTATAGCCAGGAAGTACGCCGGCACGAGACGGACTCCCCATACGCCGATGGTCATGATACCGAGCACAGCCCGTGTATCGCCGGCCCCCCGCAGGGCGCCGCCCAGCGACATACTGATGGAGAGCGCAGGCAGCGCGATGCCGAAGATGAGCAGCAGCTTGCGCCCGATGTCAACTACTTCGTCATCGTCGATGAACAGACGCGTTATCGGTCCGCCGAAGATCATTAGCGTCACGCCTACGGCGGTCATGAACACGAACGCGATGCGACCGGCGGCTGCGGCCGCCTTCTCCGCCAGGTCAGGCCTCTTCGCTCCCAGTGCCTGCCCGACCAGCGTAGTCGCGGCAACTCCCAACGCGAACCCCGGCTGAAACGTCAGCCCTTCAATTCGAAGCGCCACCTGGTGGGCAGCGAGGGCAGTTGTTCCCAGGCTTGCGATGATGCGGGTGTAGAGCAAGAAGGAAGCCATGAACTGGAGTTGCTCCACGCCCGTCGGCAGACCCACCTTGAGTATGCGCCTCGTCTCCGCCGGATCAATGGATGTCACCTTCGATGGGCTCAGGTGCACGACACTGTCTCTCCGGAGGACCGAATAGGCCGCAAGCAGAGCGCCCGCGATGGCGGCGCCGAAATAGCCCAGCCCGGCCCCCCGTACGCCGTACTCCGGGAATGGTCCGAGCCCGTTGATCAGGGCCCACGAAAGGATGCCGTTGATCAGGTTGACCGCCAGCATGATCAACATGGGAGTGCGCGTATCTCCGGCCCCTTGAAGGCAGGCGTTGCTGGCGAACAGTACGCTGTAGAACGGGATACCGAGGGCGGCGGCCTGCATGTAGTCCACCCCCAGGTCCAGGGCCGCGGGCTCTGCGCCCATGATGCGCAACATAGGCTCCGCCGCCACGAAGTACACGGCCGCCATCGCCAGGCCCCAGATCAGAGCTAGCATCTGGGCGCTGCGCAGCGTCACTTCGGCGCGCTCGGGATTGCCCGCGCCCACGTTCCGTGCTACCACCGCCGTCGCCCCGATACCGACGGCCATCATCCCGGAGATCGGTACCCAGTACAGTATCGACGCTAGTCCCACGCCGGCCAGCGCGTCCGCACCCAGGTGGCCCACGAGGAACGTGTCCACGAGTTGAACCGTGGTCAGGGCCACTTGCTGTATGACGACGGGCCAGGCGAGGCGGAGGACGGTCCGGGTTAGGTTGGACTGATCGAATGCCGCGGGTACAGGCGTGGCATTGCTATCTGCGGCGTCGGCGGGCATACTCCCTCTGCGGTCTAAGTGGGGCGGTATTTTCATTATGGCAAACGCCTTCGCTTACCGGAAGGCGAGGCCGCGCCCGGCCGTATATCGCGTGCTATTATGTGTGCGGTTCAGCAGGCAGGAGGGTAGAGTGCGATTCGTCAAGACCTCGGACGAGGTAAGAAACATCCAGGCTATCTACGCCCGGCCCCACTTCATGGCCGCTCGGTCTCTGACCGTTATATTTGAGACGACTCCCGAGGCGGTGCAAGCGCTTCTGCCGCCTCCCCTGGAGCCGACTCCGGAGCCGCTGCCCGCATACTTCACCTACACGATTCAACCGGGCGATAGCATCGCCTCCATCGCAGCGGCGTTTGGTATAAGCACGAATTACATCTTCTGGAACAACCCCGAGGTGAGTGACGGCGCTGACTTCGTGATCTCAGGTCAGGAGCTCCTCATCCCCAGCGTCGACGGCATTATCTACCGCGTCAAGCTTGGTGATACTCTTTCCGATATCACCACCTTCTACAAGATCAGCATCCAGGACGTCATCAGCTTCGGGCCGAACCGGCTCACTTCCGCCGACAGCGTCATTGAGGGAACAACGCTGGTGCTTCC
>JADFKX010000081.1 GCA_022564695.1 Chloroflexota bacterium
TCGGGGCCTTTGCAATGAACTTCTTCTCCTACTGGTCATCGGACAAGCTGGTGTTGAAGTTAACGGGCTCGCGGGAGGTGACGCCGGATCAGGAGCCGCACCTGCACCGCATCGTCGATGAGGTGTCGGCGATGGCGGGGATGCCCAAGCCGAAGGTCTACATAATGCAGAACGACGCCCCCAACGCCTTCGCTACCGGGCGCAACGCCACACACGCGGCTATAGCGGTCACCACCGGCATCATGCGCATTCTGGACGACCGCGAGCTTACGGCCGTGCTGGGCCACGAGCTAGGGCACATACGCAACCATGACATCCTGGTGAGCGCCATTGCAGTGACGATAGGGGCCGCGATCGGGTTCCTGCCGTGGTTGCTGTTCTTCGGCTTCGGCCGCTCAAGAGGCATCTTCGGCATTGTAGTAATGCTCGTATCGTGGATCCTGGCGCCGATGGCGGCTGGCTTAATCCGCGCGGCGCTCTCGCGGACCCGGGAGTACGGCGCTGACGAGACGGGGGCGCAGATTACGCACACGCCGCTGGCTCTGGCCAGCGCCCTGCAGAAGCTGGAGACGTCCTCACAGGCGCGGCCGATGAAGGTGAACCCGGCTGTATCGCACCTGTTCATCGTCAACCCGCTCAGCAGCAAGCAGCAGCGGGAGGGCGGCGGCATGGTGATGGGCTTCTTCGGGAACACGTTCAGCACACACCCTCCGGTCAAGAAGCGGGTGGAGCGGCTGAACGAGATCGCGCGCAAGATGGGCAGTTACTCCTAGGCCAGGCGAGGCTACGACAGTTTAGGGCCGTCCGCCAAGGGCGGCGACGGCAGCCAGCAATAGCGCTACAACTGTCTTCACCTTACGGGCCTACATATTCAACTGTGGTGAGGAACCTTGCGAAGGCCTTATCGTCCTCGGCAGCGATTCCTTTTTCGACAGCACCGGTCTCAACGTTGATGATCAGGTAGGATCGCCCATTGCTGATGTAGAGATTCGTGCTCGGGTCTGGGCTGTCTGCTTCCATTAATAAAATTCTGAAGCCCGCCGCATGATCAGGCGGGACGAAGGTGATGTTGCCCCATTTCTCCCGCGGCACGTTGGGCGGCTCGCCGCTGTATGGCCAGGGACCCGTGCTGCGATCGAGCGTGGCCACGGTGATGTTCTGGAGCATCTGGTCAAGGACAGTACGCAACTCGGGAGGGACACGTTCAAGAATCACTTCTCCTGTCATGGCATCGATAGCAACGCCCAGCGAGGTGTCATAGGAAGGCGCTACTCTCAACACGGGCCGGTCGTCCTGCCAGTAGCTCTGTATCGGAATCAGACCTGAGCCTTCGGGAATGGCCACCGTGACGTTCAACCACCGCACAACCCGCACCTCCGCCTCGGCGCTATCACTCCCCCGGCCCAAGGTCCCGTAGGTCAGCCCGCCGGCCACCGCCAGCAGCGCCACCGCCGCGATAATGAACTTTAGCATGGCTCGTCTCCCCTTATAGAAGCGCCACCAAAGTAGCGCCACAATACGATCCTGTCAAGGTGTCGTGCTACGGTCTCGGTCCTACCCTTGAGACGTAAGCGGAGACCGGAAAGTTCCCGACGAGGGCGAAGGGGAGCGTCGCTGCTAGCCCTTGAGCGCGGTCAGGCAGGTCTGCGTGTCGGGGATGTCCGTGAAGGTGGGGGAGACGTCTATGTAGCGGACGGCGCCCTCCTTATCGATGCCGATGACGGCGCGCTCGGAGACGCCGGCCTGGTGGAGGACGCCGTACTTCTCGGAGACGGCGCCGTGGGGGTGGAAGTCGCTGAGGATGGGGAACTCCACGCCTAGCTGCTTGGCGAAGGCATCCAGGGCCCAGGTGTTGTCCACGCTGACGCCCACTACCACGGCGTCGGAGGAGTCGAAGCTGGACTTCTCGGCCTGGATGCGGGGCATCTGCTGGGAGCAGACGGGGGAGAAGGCGGCGGGGAAGAAGGCGAGGACGACGTTCTTGCCGCGCTGCTCGCTGAGGGTAAAGTTGGTGCCTCCGGTGCCCCGAAGGGTGAAGTCAGGGGCGGGGTCACCCACCTTGAGGGTCTTGGTCTGGTCAGTCATGGTGTGCTCCTTCTAGCCGGTCTCAAGACCTGGCAACTGTGTTGGCTATGGAGCCCTGGAGGGCTCCGCTGGGTTCATGTCGGGCCGGCGATGCCCAGTTCGTTCGATACCGGCTTCAGCGCTTCGATGACGAATTCGATGTGTTCGTCCAGGTCGACGCCGAGCTGGTCGGCGCCCTTAACGACGTCGTCGCGGTTGATGGCGCGGGCGAAGCTCTTGTCCTTCATCTTCTTTCGCACTGCCCGCACATCCACCTCGTGGATGCTCTTGTTGGGCCGGACGAGGGCGACGGCGATGACGAGGCCGGTTAGCTCATCGACGGCGTATATGGCGCGGTCCATGGGCGTCTTTCGTTCCAACTCCAGGTAGTCCGCGTGGCATAGGATGGCGTAGACGATCTCCTCCGGCCAGCCGCGCTGGCGCATGATCTCGGCGCCCTTGACGGGGTGCTCCTCGGGGTTGGGATGGGCCTCGTAGTCGAAATCGTGGAGGAGGCCGACGATACCCCACTGCTCCTCGTCGCCGCTGAACTTGCGGGCGTAGGCGCGCATAGCCGCCTCCACGGCGAGGCCGTGCTTGCGCAGGGGTTCCGTCTTGGTGTACTCGCAGAGCAGGTCCCAGGCGGCCCGGCGATCATAGGCATCGCTCATTCTTCGTCCCCCGTGGGCGTGGGAGTGGCCGTGGCAGTGGCCGTGGGCGTGGGTGTGGGCGTAGCCGTAGGCGTGGCTTGAACTGGTGGCATCTTCAACTCCTGGCCGACGTTCAGGGTAGTGGGATCGTCGATGTCGTTGAGTTCTTGGAGGTCGTTCACGTCCACGCCGCACTTCTCGGCTATGCTGAAGGGTGAGTCGCCGGCCTCGACGGTGTAGGTCTCGCCACACTCGCCGATGGCCGCAGCAGCCGTAGGGGTTGGGATAGGTGTGGGCTGAGGTGAGCGCTGGTCGAAGGGCGGCGTGCCCGTGGCGTTCGGCTCTTCGTCCAAGAGGAAGTCGCCTTCGCCGTTACAGGCGATGGCGATGAGGGCTAGGGCGCTGAACGCCAGGAGCAGGAGCGCTAGGGTGCGGGCCATATCGTCTCCTCCCTTGTTGGTCTCATCACGTGGGGACCGCCGTTGCGAACAGAAGCCCCTTGGCCAGTACCTCGCCGGAGATGACGAGGGCCATAGCGATGTACAGCAGTCCGGTGGCGGATTGCATGGCGCGGACGCCGCTGGAGTCGAACGCCATGTAGGAGAGCGCGAAGGGGAAGGCGAGGCCGCCGCCGACGCGCATCCAGAAGAACGGGTTGAGGCCGATCGGCGTATCCAGGGAGTTGGCGATTGGGTCGCGGGGGAGGGCCAGGGAGGGGATGAGGAGGAGGGCCTGGAAACCGAGCGCCAGGAGAAGGACGAACGTCATCTCCCGCAACGGTTGCTCCGGCAGCCGCGGCGTGACCAGGTACCAGTGGCCCAATATCATCCCCATGGTGACGGCGCCGACGACGATAGCGCCGATTGTGAGGCTGAGTAGGGTGCCCAGGTAGCCCCAGGTGGGAAGAGCGAACACCTGCGAAAGGAGGGCGATGGCGGCCAGCCCGGCGGCGGAGGCGAGACCGCCGGCGACTAGCCCCGGCCGGCGGGCCCCGCGCAGGGTGAGCAAGACGTAGGGCAGGGTAAGGGCGAACACGAGCGCCAGGGCGATGCGTGTCGGGGGCATGTAGGAGGGGTCCAGCGGGTAGCCGTCCACCTCGTTCGATACTGAGAGCTTGGCGGCGATCCAGAAGGTGAGGCCGGCGGTGACGAATACGAGTGCGGCGCCGAACTTGATGAAGGAGGCAACGGTTGTGCCCCGCATGTCGGCGAGCCAAAGCACCCAGAGTCCGCCGATGGCGAACTCAGCGAAGATGATGAGGAGCGTGTAGGGAAGGGCGTCCGCGCTCATGGGCCGTTTCTCATGATAGGGTCAAAGGGTTGGCCGGTCAAAGGGTCAGCTGGCGGCATAAGACCGCCACGAACGGTCGGGCCTCGCTCAGTGCGACGCGCCACAATAGCGTGGTGAGGGAGGAACCGGATCGCCAGGAGCCTGCCCTGAGCCATGCCTACCGGCAGGCAGGCCTGTCGAAGAGTTGGGTGTTGAAGGCGATGCGGCTGCCGTCGGGGTACAGGGTCAGGCTGTCACCATCAGCGAGCGTGGTTATGCCTGATCCATCGGCACTCATGACGTAGTATTGGCCGTCGCTGCCGGCGAAGGGCTACTTGTTGGGTTGAGGCGTAATGCGCAAGTACGGCTTAAGCTCTTTGTAACCCTTAGGGAAGAGCTTGTCGGCCTCCTCGTTTGAGATGGCGGGCAAGATCACAACGTCTTCACCAGACTTCCAGTTCGCGGGGGTCGCCACTTTCTCGTACTCCGTGAGCTGCAGCGAGTCGATGACCCGCAGCAGTTCGCCGAAGTCACGTCCGGTCGCTGCCGGATAAGTCAGCATTAGACGCACCGTCTTGTTCGGGTCGATGATGAACACCGAGCGTACAGTCGCCGTCGCCTCGGCGTTCGGGTGAATCATGTCATAGAGCTCCGACACTTTGCGGTCCTCGTCAGCCAGAAGCGGGAAGTTGAGCGCCGCACCTTGGGTCTCTTCGATATCGCTTGCCCAGCCCTTGTGAGACTCGATGGAGTCCACGCTAAGGCCGATCACCTTCACGTTGCGCTTGTCGAACTCCGGCTTGAGATGCGCAACCTGTCCCAGTTCGGTGGTGCACACCGGGGTGAAGTCAGCTGGGTGTGAGAATAGGACTGCCCAGCTGTCACCGATCCAATCGTGGAACGCGATCTCTCCCTCCGTTGAATTCTGTGTGAAGTCAGGGGCTTTGTCGCCTAGTCGTATCGCCACGAGTTACCTCCTTAATGATGGGGCTTGTCCGCTGTGAACCAGTTCGAATCCCAGGCGAAAACGAAATGGCGTCGCAATATTACCAAAGCCAACTGCTAAGAGCCAGCAGATCGAGTTTATTCTGCGCCACGATGGCTTCGTGCACCCTGCGACTTCGATGTCGCACAATCCACCCTACACGCCTGATGAGCTGAAACTCTACGCGCCTAGGCGATTAGCCGCCAAACCAGAACCTGCGCCGCGATGCGGCAAACTGCTTCTTCTCTTCCGCCCCCTGGAGCGAGGCCTCGGTGAACGGTGCGACTACCGAGGGTCCGGTCAGGAAATCGACGTCGACGCGCCCGACTTTGTGATTTCCAAACTCGATAAAGCACGACCCGGCGCCGTCGTACGGTTTCGCCGTGCCTGCTTCGCGCAGACGCACGATGAGATGCTCCGCCACGGCGCGGCCGGCGCTTTCGGAGAAGATGCCTGCCTTGGGTACCGGCGCACTGGTAACATCGCCGATCGCGTAGACATCCGGGAACCGCGTGGAGAGGTTTGCCTTATCGACCGGGATCCAGCCGTCGACGGCGAGACCGGAAGCCTCGACCACAGCGGGGACGCGATGGACCGGGATGCCGAGAAACAGCGCGTACGGCAGGGTGCTTCCATCGCCCAGGTGCACAGTCTTCGTGGCGGGATCGATCGATGATACGCTCTGGTTCGGCATCCAGCTCAGGTTTCGTTCACGGAAGCGATCGAGGATGGCGTCGGAGGCAGGGACCGATGCTGGGATCGGGATAGCCCACGGCGACACGACGGTGACGTTGATGTTGGACCGCACGCCGCGGTCTGAGAGGTACTTGTCTAGCAACATCGCCGCTTCGCACGGCGCCGGCGGACATTTGAAAGGCTCCCTTACGACGGCGACGATGACGTTCCCAGAAGTGACGTTCGGGAGCACGTCACGTAAGCGGACCGCACCGTCGACCGAGTAGAACTCGTGGCCGCCTTCGACGAAGCCGGGCGTCGCGCCGTAGTCGTAGTCCGCGCCGAGGGCAACGACGAGTATGTCAGCGGTATAGGTGTTTCTGTCCGTCACTACCCGGCGGGCGACAGGATCGATCGAGGTGATGAGCTCCTGCCGGAAGGCAACGCCCGCCTTCGCGATCTTGGCGTAGTACGAACTTACATCTTCTCGCCGCTGCCGCCCGAACATGATCTCGAACTTCGAGAAGCCGAAGATGAAAGCGTCGTTCTTGTCGATGAGTGTGATGTCGATCTCGTGGCCGAACGTGGCGGAGAGCCGCGCCGTCAGCTCCAGACCACCGAAGCCCGCGCCCAATATTACAATATGTGTGCTCATGAGGAGAGTATACGTGCCCTTCGTTTTGACGTGGCAAACGGAGCCGACATGGCCAAGCCATCGCGCCATCCAGAATGGGGTAGCCGCGGCCGGCCTCGCTCAGTGCGACGCGCTACAATAGCGCGGTGATGCTCGAGCGCGATCCTCAGGCGTGGGTGTTGAAGGCGCTGCGGGAGGCCGGCAGCTCCCTGATATCGGAGCTGTACGACGTTGACGAGGAGAGCTTGGTCTGGCGCCCGGCGGAGGGGGAGTGGTCTCTCAAGGAGATCGCGGCTCACCTGCGGGACGCCGAGGAGCTGGCGCTGGCCCAGTTCAACGCCTTCGTCGCCGGGTCCTCTTCGGCACTGCCCGCCTGGGACGTGGACGTGCTGCCCCAGGAGCGCGACTATCAGAGCGAGGAGATCACACGGGTGCTGGCCTCGTTCCGCGGCATGCGCCGGGAGACGACGTACCTGCTGTGGGCGTTCACGGAGGCTGACTGGCAGCGGAGCGCGGAGCACCCGTATCGTGGCCCGGTGACGCTGGGTGAGCTGGCGCGGGAGCTGGCTCAGCATGACCTGGAGCACCTTTGGCAGGTGCGTCAGCTCAAGGAGCAGCTACGGGAGGCGGTCCCCGCGCAAGAGGAGGAGTAGGAGCCGCTACGTGGTGGTGTCAGGGGAAATACGACTGAGGTGTCACGCGAAGGACGACGCGCTGCTCCTTCTTTGCCCGCTCCTCGATGGCGGGCCGCATCGACTCCGGCAGAGGGTTGCCTGCCATCGCCCCGCCGACGGCCATCATCACATCCACCGCGCCCTCGGTCTCGATCCGCCCGCGGCCGTAGACGGTGAGGTATGGGAACGGTTGCTGCTCGCCCAGGACGCAGACGGATACACGTGCGTTACGACGTATCACCTTCGCCTTGGCCCGCGTCGCCGTGGTGGAGATCAGGAGGTCGTCGCCATCCATCACGTAGTAGACGGGCGAGAGTTGCGGCGGCGCGTCCTCCCGCTCGACGCCGACGATTGCGAGCCGGTGTTCGCTTAGAAACGCTTTACGTTCTTCCGCTGTCACGCTGTCCTCCTGTGTTACGTTGGCGGCCCCGCCTTAGACGGGCAGGCTTTGGGTTGCCTCTACATCGTGCGCGCGCCGCTAGCCACTGTAGGTCCAGCCGGTGTAGGTAGAGGTCAGCGGCTCGGTGTCCTTCAGCACGCGGCCGTCCAGGACGCTGGCGATGACCAACGTGTGGTCGCCGGCGGGGAGAAACTGCTCCGCCTCGCACTCCAGCCAGGCCATCGCGTCCTCCAGGATGGGGCAGCCGCGGGCGGACTGCGTGTGGGGGATGCCCTCCAGCTTGTGGTGCAGCTTGGCGGCCTCCTCTTCCGGCCTTCCCTTCACCTTGTCGCCGTGGTAGGGCTGGGCGAAGCGGGCGGCAAGCTCCATGCTCTCCTGAGGGAGCAGGTTGACGGTGAACGCGCTGCTGTCGCGGACGTTGGCCAGGGTCTGCGAGTCGTTCTCGAAGGATACGGCGATCAGGCGGGGGACGAAGGAGACCTGCATCACCCAGTCGGCCATCATGCCGTTGACCTCGTCGCCCATCCTGGAGCCGATGATGTAGAGGCCGTAGGGCATCTCGTCCATCACGGCCTTGATGTCGTCTTGTTTGGGCATGGGCGGCTCCCTACTCAAGCGTCTGGATGTCGGCGGAGCGCATCTTCTCGACGGTCTCCGTCAGGGCGGCCGGGTCTGTCACGGGGGCGGAGCAGGTTGTGCCGAGGCATACGTAGGCGGCGGGCGCGGGCTCGGGTGGCAGGGACAGCGCCGCCAGCCGGGCAACGTCCCGCTCCGGGTCGAGGAGCTGGACCACGCGGTAGGGGAGGTCCAGGGAGAGGGCGGCGAGATGAAGGGCGCGGACGCCGTCATCCTTCAGCGTGCCGACGATGTTGACCTCCGCGGGCGGGTTGAGGAGCAGGTCCACCTGCTTAGCGTAGCCGGCGGCGAAGTAGCCGAGGGTGTGGTACGAGGGCGAGAACGCTTCAAGCGTAGCCTGTGCGACCCGCTTGTACTCCTCGCTGCGGGTGAGGTGGTGGAGGCGGATGAACAGCTCCGAGCAAACGGCGTTGTCCTGGACGGACTTCTGGCGCTCCGCCAGGCGGCCCAGGCTGTCGGCCTCCTCCCAAACGTCGAAGAAGCCGCCGCCGTCCTTATCGGCGAAGCGGTCGAGGAGGAGGCGGGCCAGCTCCTCGGCCCGGCCCAGGTAGGCGGAGTCGCCGCTGGCCTCGTGGGCGTCGAGGAGGGCGCGGGCCGTATATGCCTGGTCGCCCAGCAGGCCGGGAATGTGAGGCGAGCCGTCGTAGTAGCGGTACATAGCCGTCTGGCCATCACCCGTCCGGCGGCAGTTCTCCCAGGCGAAGTCGAGGGCCTGGAGGGCGGCCTCTCGTAGCTCGGGGCGGTCCAGGGTCCAGGACGCTTCCAGGTAGGCGGAGGCGGCCAGGGCGTTCCAAGAGGTGTAGAAGGTGTGGTCT
>JADFKX010000082.1 GCA_022564695.1 Chloroflexota bacterium
CCCGGGCCGCGGCCTAGTTGAAGCCGGCGTCACCGTCTCTGTGGCGGATGGGGTTGTATCAGGCGGCGGAGTGGTCTGGCTCCAGCTCGGTCAAGCTCGGCGCGGGCTCCGTCCGGCAGACGTTGGTGGCCTTGGGGCAACGGGGCAGGTAGGGACACTCCTCGGGCAGCTCCGCTAGGTTGGGCGCCGCTCCGCGGATGGCCGGCAGGGGCCTGATCTGATCCTGGTCCCAGCGAGGGCGGCTCCTCAGCAGCGCCCATGTGTAGGGGTGGCGGGGCCGCTGAAACACCGTCCTCGTATTGCCGAACTCAACGACTGAGCCCGCGTACATGACCGCCGTCTCATCGGCCATTTGGGCCACAACGCCGAGGTCGTGAGTGATGAGGAGGATGGAGGTGCCGAAGCGCTGCTGGAGCTGGCGCAGATCGTCGAGGATCGCCGCCTGTATGGTCACGTCCAGAGCGGAGGTCGGCTCATCGGCGATGAGCACCTTGGGGTTTAGAGCGGTAGCGATAGCGATCATGACTCGTTGTGCCATGCCACCAGATAGCTGGAAGGGATAGCTCCGCGCTACCTCCTTCGGGTTGGGTAGGCCAATCTGGGCCAGCACCTCAAGGCTACGGTCCCGCGCCTCACGCTTGGAGACAGGGAGGTGAGCGGTGATGATCTCCTCGACCTGCGTCCCCACGGAGAGCACCGGATTGAGTCCCGTTGCCGGGTCTTGAAACACCATGGCGATATCGCGGCCACGCAGCTGCCGCACCTCTTCCGGGGGTAAGGTGAAGATATCCATCTCGTTGAGATATACGCGGCCGGCGGTGATTCGTCCGGGGTAGGGCAGCAGGTTGAGCAATGCCAGGCCCAGGCTTGTCTTGCCGGCGCCGCTCTCTCCAGTGAGCGCCAGAGTGGTGCCCCGTCTCAGTGATAAAGAGACGTCTTTCACGGCTTTCACCGCCCCTTCGCGGGTGTCGAACTGGGCGCTCAAGCCTTCGATGCGGAGGATTGGCTCGTCCAACAAGCGCTGGACCTTTCCCCGTCTATACCGCCTGCCAGCGGTGCGCTGCTACAGGGAGATTATAGCGCCGATCTGATGTTGAATGCGCGCTACTAGGGTAGGGCTCGGATAGCGCCGATGACCCGGCCCTGCACCTCCACGTTGTCCGCATCGGTGTGGATGGGCTGCATCGTTTCGTTCGCTGGCTGGAGACGGACGCGGGAACCCTCCCGGTAGAAGCGCTTCAGGGTCGCCTCCTGCTCCTTCTTGAGCCACGCCGCCACCATGTCTCCGTCCTGGGCGGTGGCCGTCGATTCCATGATCACTATGTCGCCGTCGTTCACCAGCGCGTCGATCATGGAGTTGCCCTTCACGCGTAAGGCGTACACGTTCTCGCGGCCGCCAACCATGTCTGGGGGCACCTCCAGCGTGTCGTCCGGGTCGTAGCTTCGCCAGGTGTCAGCGGTGGGGACTGGGATTGGCTGGCCGGCGGCTATGGTGCCGATGATGGGAATGTTAGCCACGCGGCGACGGTGGCCGCCCGGCTCCAGCAGTTCGATGGCGCGGGAGACCTCACGGTCGCGGCGGATGTAGCCCTCCTTCTCCAGGATGCGCAGGTTGTAGTCGACGACGGATGTCGAGCTGATTTTGCACGCCTCCTGGATCTGGCGGATGCTGGGCGGATAGTCGTGGTCACTGATGAACTCCTGGATGAACTCCAGGATACGCTGTTGTTTCTCCGAAAGCTCCTTCATGGCGGACCTCCCTGACACTTTATGGAACTTTTGTTCGCCAGAACACTAGTTTAGAGACCATGCGTTCGATTGTCAATACCGGCGTGTCCCCTATACAATCCTGCCTACGGGCAGGTGATTGGCTACTAACGCTGGAGAGGACAGATCATGGGCAGCGGCCTGGAGGACATACGAATACCAGAGGACGGTGACCGGGCCAACAAACGGGCGTTGGTCATCGCCGCTCACGCCGATGACGCGGAGTTCGGCGCAGCCGGGACGGTCGCACTGTGGGCGCGGGACGGCTGGGAGGTGTACTACCTGATCTGCACCGACGGCTCCAAGGGGACTGAGGATGACGCGATGACTCCCGATAAGCTAGTCCCTCTACGAAGGGAGGAGCAGCGCGCCGCCGCCCAGGTGCTGGGAGTGAAGGATGTCTTCTTCCTGGACTACGTCGATGGCGAGCTGGCGTATACTCCGGAGTTCAGCCGCGACGTCGTGCGCGCTATCCGTACCATCCGGCCCCACGCCGTGTTTAGCCACGATCCCAACCAGATAGTGCGCAACACTTTCATTAACCACCCGGACCACCGCTGCGCCGGCACCGTCACCCTAGACGCGGTCTACCCGCTCGCCCGCAACCGTCCTACCTTCCCTGAGCTGCTGAACGAAGGGCTTGAGCCCTACAGCGCCAAGGAGATATATCTGTGGAGCACCAGCGACATTAACCACAGTGTTGACATCACTGACGTTATCGACCTCAAGCTGGAGGCGTTGAGCAAGCACGTGAGCCAGATTGCCGAGATGATGGAGACGCGGCTGGAGCAGGTGCGCTCATTCTGGAAGAATGAGGACGGGCGCTACATGGAGAACTTCCGTCACATCCCGATCCAGTTCTGATCCGATGCTGTTTGCTCGCTTCCGGCACAACGATCTGGAGGTCTACGGCAGCGTCGAGGGCGACCGTGTCAGGCCTCTGCAGGGTGATCTCTTCGGCGAACACCGTCTGCTGGAGGAGACGATCTCCCTGGACTCCGTGCGGCTGTTGCCGCCCGTCCGTCCCGGCAATATCTTGGCGGCCGCCGTCAACTACCCGTCGCACGTGGCGGAGAGCCAGAAGATGACAGGTAAGGCGGAGGCGCCTCCCCAGCCGGAGCTGTTCCTGAAGCCTTCGTCCTCCATCATCGGGCCGGAGGAGGCGATCGTTCTGCCCCAGGGCGCCCGCCGTGTCGATTATGAGGGCGAGCTGGTCGCCGTGATCGGCCGCGCCTGCCGCGGCGTGGCCGCCGAGGAGGCGCTGGCCTACGTATTCGGCTACACCTGCGGCAACGATGTCTCCGCCCGACACTGGCAGAGAGACGATCTCCAGTGGTGGCGGGCCAAGGGGAGCGACACTTTTTCGCCCCTGGGGCCGTTCATCGCCACCGGCCTCGATCCGGCGAGCCTGGAGCTGCACACCCGTCTCAACGGCAAGGAGGTTCAGGCGTCCAGCACGGGGGCGCTCATCCACAGCGTCGGCGCCCTGATCAGCTTCGCGTCTCAGGTGATGACGCTGGCGCCCGGCGACCTTGTGTTCACGGGGACGCCGGGGGAGACCGGACGCCTCAGCGCCGGCGATGTGGTAGAGGTAGAGATCGAGGGGATCGGCGTGCTGAGGAACACGGTAGTGGCGGAGGAGAGCTAGGGAATCTGAGGGCGCATGGCGCGCGCGAAAAGTGGAGGCAGGCTAGGCTTCTGTGCGTCCACTGGAGGGTGCAGGGAGGCGGCGCAAGAGGCTCTGCGCTTCCTCAGCGACACCGACGTCGCTGGCGTCGCAGTAAGTGGCGTAGAGGGCTCTGTCTATCAGGCGCACCCCGTCGCCGTTCAGATCAGGGGCCTGCTCCTGGCGCAGGCGGAGCAGACGGTTGAGCCTCCGCAGGAAATGTAGCTGCAGAGGTGAGTAACTGGCCTCGTTCTCCGTGAGCGGAGAGACCATCTCGTCCATTCCTCCCTTGGACTCTTCGATGCCCTTCATATTAACTCCGGCAATCAGGTATCGAACACTATCCATCTCCTAGGGTATCGGCCCCGTCAGAGGAACGCAAGCCTGCTGCGGCAAGGGAAAGGTGAATTTAAAGTCGACACGTATATAGCCGCAGTGAAGATGTGGAAGAAAATCGGCAGCCGTCGAGGGGTTGTGGTGCGGATTAGTTTGTTATGGAGCGACCCAGACGCTGAATGCCTATCTCTTCACCGCTAGAATCGTGGCGTTGTCCCAGGAGAAGTAGGTCTCTGCCCCTTGGCGGCGCACCTCAAACGCTTGCTGCGCCTCCTCTGAAGCCGCTGCGAACATCTGGTTGAGCTGCTCCACAGCATCGCGCGGTGTGCCCGCGCGACGCACCCACTCGCTGAGTAGCTGTGGGTTTTTCCCGCGCACCACCTCTTGGACCTCAAGGCCGGCGGCCGGAAGGAGCTCCTGTCGCCACTGAGAAAGGGGATAATCCCAGACGTGCGTGGGATCTCGGAGCTGTTCCAGCTGGTTCATCAGCTCCACCATCTCCGCCGCCTCCGGCGCTACAATATCGCACAGCACAACGCGGCCCTTGCGCTGCGTGACGCGGGCTAGCTCACGCAACGCGCGGGGAAGGTCGTGGAAGTGGTGGCTGGCGTAGCGACAGGTGATCACGGGAATCGCGTTGTCGGCGAAGGGGAGGTTCTCCGCTGCCGCCAGGGTGCACTCCAGCTTCGTATCCAGCTTCCTCTCGCGCGCCAGGCGCTGTGTCTGGCGCAGCATCTCCGGCGTAAGGTCGGCGGCGATGACACGAGCGGCATCGGTCGCCATCGCGAACGCCGTGAATCCGGTTCCCGTGCCCAGATCCAGAACCGTGTCGCTGCCGGTGGCCGCTGCCAGGCGACGCACGGTCTCCAAACTCTCGCCGCGGCGGTGCAGGCTGCTCTCGGCGTAATGTTGGGCCTGGCGCGCGTACTGACTCTGGGTATCGTGGGCGCTGGGACGGCCCCGTTCGAAGCTCATTGGGTGAAGAGAAGTAGGGCCGGTATGACGAGTGAAAGGCGGCGGCAATGAGAAAGGGGCACACCTATCGTCAAGGAGCGCCCCTCATCGCGTATGGGTGTTTGCCTACAGCCGAAGCTTACCGTGTGAGGGCTGGCGTCGCCTCTGGCGGTGCCCGCCCTCGGCCTCCAACTCCAGAGCGGCGGTGGCTCCGAACTCATATACGTAGCCGCAGGAGAGGCATGTGCTGTAAGCGCCGTGCCAGTCCTCTTCAAATAGCATAGATCCGCTGCATCGGGGACAACTCCGTGGCGGAGCAGTCTGCATCGACCCCACCTCCTATTCGCGTTACAACAAAAAAGCCATCCACCGGCGAACCGGCGTGGCCCTTCTGCCGCCGCCGAGGTTAGTTGACGGGTTCGGGTTGAAAGGCTAACCCTACTCGCCCGGAGGCGAGATTCACCCCAATGCTTGTCCCCCGGTCTGCTTTACGCAGATTTGGCGTGTCGGCCGTTTGTGACCGCAAACACATATTATATTGGGACCGTCAGCCTGTCAAGGCCGCGCCTATCTCCAGGAGGCAGTCTGGCGTCGTATGTTTGGCCGTTTGGCTCGCTATTCAACAGCGGTGGGCGTCACTCCGCGTCCGTCCGCCTAATCGTGCTCAAACCGGGCGGGGTTGAAGGCAGCAAAACTACCGAGCCTTGACAAGCAATAGGAGCGATGCTAACTTCTAGCCACTGTCGCGCTAGGCCTTATAGCGCCCGGGTCACTGGAACTGCAATGATAGTCGTCCCCATTCGTAGGCAGTCGCCCGCCCCAACGCTCCCTTCAGGCCGGGTCTAGGGGAGCTAGGCGTGCAGCAGTATATCCTTCGGCGAGTCCTCCTAAACCTGCTGGTCATATTCTTCGTGGCCACGCTTGTCTTCCTGCTGCTGCGGATAGACACGGACTTTGTGATAACTCAGCGCGCCCAGCAGACCCAGATCACTAGTCCGGAGGCGACGGAGCAGGCCAGAGACTTGGTGCGCAAGGACCTTGGCCTAGACGGTTCGATCTTCGAGCAGTACGGTACGTACCTCTGGAACCTTGCCCGACTGGACTTCGGCGAATCGTTTCAGGCCAAGGAGGATGTGTTAAGTGAGATCGGCGATCGCATCGGCCCCTCGCTGGAGCTGGGGCTGCTCCAGATCTTAGTCGCCCTGCTCGTGGCCGTACCCATCGGCATAATATCCGCCATACGTCAGGACTCGATAATCGACTACGTCCTCCGTTTCGTTGCGATCGCCCTGTTGGGGATACCGGTGTTCGTGTTGGGTGTGTTCGTGTTGCTGCTCTCCTCGCGCTGGCTGGAATACACGCCGCCGCTGACTACCTACCGTGACCTGGTCCCATTCCCGCCGTTCGAAACGGGGCGAGGCGTAGACGTGTGGACCAACCTTCAGATCATGTTCATGCCGGCGATCATCGGCGGCCTAGGCACCGGCGCCATAATCATGCGTTTTCTGCGCTCCCAGATGTTGGAGGTGATGCGCCAGGACTACGTCCGCACTGCCTGGGCCAAGGGGCTAAAAGAGAGGGTCGTCATCCTGCGGCACGCACTGAAGAACGCTCTGATCCCTGTCCTTACCGTGGTCGGCCTCCTTCTGGGAACTATCGTTAGCTCAAACGTAATCCTGGAGACGATCTTTGTCATTCCGGGTATCGGCCTGTGGGTGGTTAACGCTATCGGCCAGTCCGACTATCCGGTGATACAGGGGGTGGTGCTGGTTGTGGCGACGATACTTGTGTTCACAAACCTGCTCGTGGACATCACTTACGCCTGGCTCGATCCCAGGATTCGCTATGGATAGAGGGTAGAATCGTGCAGGCCGAAGACCAACAATCTCAGCCCGCGGCGCTGGCCGCACCTGACGAGTGGACGCTCCCCAAGCAGCCGAGCATCGCTTCAAATATCTGGAAGTTCATTCGACGCAAGCCGCTTGGCGCCTTCGGGGTGATGCTTGTCCTGGTGATGCTGGCGATGACGCTGGGCACGCCTAAGGCGGAGTTCGGGGTTCCCTCGCTCCCTTCCCGGCCACTGGGTTTCGAGTTGGGGCAGCCGTGGCTGGCGCGCTATGATGCCGAGACGATCTTCCGCGATACCGAGTCCGGCCGCATCGCCCAGTACTTCAAGCCCAGCGCTGATCACTGGCTGGGCACGGACCGCGGCGGCCGTGATACCTACTCCCGCATGGTGTTCGCGGCCCGGCGCTCCCTGTTTATCGGCATTTGGGCGCTCGCCTTCGCCACCATCGTGGGCACCACCGTGGGCGTCCTCTCTGCCTACTTCCGTGGCTGGTTCGATACTATGATCCAGCGGCTGATGGACTCTTTCCAGGCGTTCCCGGCATTGCTGATATTGATCCTCCTGGTCTCTCTATTCAATCCGGATTTAACGATTCTCGCCCTGGGGCTGGGGTTCGTTGGCGTAACGAGCGTGCAGCGCATCGTGAGGGGAGTAGTGCTGTCCACGCGTGAGCAGCCGTACATTGAGGCTGCTCGTGTCATTGGGGCCACTGACCTTAGGACTATGGCGTTCCACATCCTGCCCAACATCATGGCGCCTATCATAATAATAGTATCTATCGGTCTCGGTGCGGTGATCCTGGCGGAGGCTGCTATCTCCTTCATCGCTCCCCAGCGTGTGCCTCAGGACCCCTCCTGGGGCATCATGCTGAGCGTCACACGTTCATTCCTACCGCCGGATGCGGAAGGGTATCACACGCTGGCCGCAGGCGGCGCTATCGTTTTCTCCGTCCTAGGTTTCAATCTTGCCGGCGATGCCCTGAGAGATGTACTTGACCCGCGCTTGCGCGTTGGCTAATTTCATTCATAATGACGGCTAGCGGATTACGGTTAAGTTAGGCCCAAAGGAGTCGGGAATGGCGGAGTCAAACTACTGGAAAAACTTTTGGCGGGGGCGGATAACCCGGCGCAGGTTGCTGGGCGGAGTGATCGTAGGCGGCACCGGCCTGGCCACGGCCGCTGTCGTCGGGTGCGGTGGCGGGGGAACCACAACCAGCGGGCCCAGTGTCGGCTCCACCCCGGTCACGGGCGATGGTGACGGCGGGGATGAGATCCGTGCCTCTGACATCCCCATCCATGACGCTCGCCGTCCGTTTGAGGCGCCGGGGACGACCGGCGGCACCCTCCGTTTCACCGGCTTCGACGCCCTGGTGCTGGACACCTTTGACCCGCACCAGACACAGTTCGGCCCTATCTACAGCGGCCACTCGGCGGTGTTCAGCAAGCTCTACAAGTACGCATCGCACAGCGCACAGCTCATGGAGCCGGACCTGGCGGAGGGGATGCCGGAGGTGATTGGCGACCCAGGCGCGCCCACGGAGTACATCATCAAGCTGCGCCGCGGCGTCAAGTTCCATGACCCCGCCAGCCTTCCCCCGGACGTGCGCGATAAGGTGGCCATCAAGGATGCTGCCTCAAAGTTCCCGGGCCTGCCCGGTAGGGAGCTGACTGCGGATGACGTGATATGGAGCTTCGAGAGGCAGAAGAGCGAATCCAGTCCCCGCCGCACCTTCTACTATCGCAGCAGCCAGTACCAGACGATGGAGAAGATAGACAAGATAGACGACTACACCATCAAGATCACTACGAGCAAGCCGGTGTCTCCCCTGATACACTTCCTGGCCGACAGCAACGCTTTCATCGTCCCCCGCGAGGTGGTGGACGAGGAACGCGATGCCCTTGAGTTTCCGCGGTCGGAACCCCAGGGCCGGATGATCGGCACCGGGCCGTTCATCTGGGGCGATCTGAAGTCTCTGCAGGAGATCACCCTCTTCCGGAACCCGGACTGGTTCGGCTGGGACCAGCCGGAGTTGGGACGGCCCTTCATGGACGG
>JADFKX010000083.1 GCA_022564695.1 Chloroflexota bacterium
GGGGCCGGTCGACAACGTCTACGTCTTCGACAGGTTCATCGAGATGATCGAGGAGGCTGCCCGATGACCGAGCTGACCTACCGTCAGGCCACCCAGGACGACGCCGGCGCCATCGCCGCCATCGGCTCGCAGATGCTCGACGAGCTCGGCGACGGCAGCGGCCTGCCCGGCGCGATGACGCCCGCCGACGTCTCGGAGCGCATCTCCGCCTACGCGGATAAGGGCGCGATGTTCGTCTGTAGCAAGGAGAAGGGGCTCTGCGGCTTCGCGGCGTTGGAGCCGGACCCCCGGGAGGAAGGCTGTGTTGTGATGGGCGTGTGGCTGCTCCCCGCTACGCGCCGTCAGGGCGCAGGCCGCGAGCTGGCGCTGATGGCGCTGGAGTTCGCCCGCACCGCCGGCTACACGAAGGTGCGGGGAACGCTCCCTTCCGGCAACGAGGCGGCGCTATCGTTCTTCAGCGAGATCGGGGCGCTGGCCCAGATCGTGGGCGGCGGCATGCAGTACGAGCTGCCTCTGTGAGTGAGCGCTCCCTCCGTCCCACCTGGGCCTGGCTCTGGACGGGCCTGGCCGCCCTGCTGCTGATCGTGGCCGCGACCACCATCGCCGTCATCGCCCTCAGCGGCGGTGACCGGGACGAGGTAAAGTTGGCGGTGCTGCTAATCGGAGCCCCGGCGCTGCTCGGCGTATCCGCCCTCGGCACGCTGGCGTTGATCATGGCCCGTCCCAGCGGTGGGCTGTGGAAGGCCGTCCGGCGCTGGGGGCTGGCCCTGATCGGCGGCGCGGCGCTGCTCGGCGGCCTCGCCACCGTGGCCGAGGATGCCCGCGGCGCTCTGCCCCTTATCGTCGCCGGCGCCTGCGCCCTCGCCTTCCTGGCGCTGGACGTGCGCCGCGGGAGGGCGGAGTGAACGTGCGTGTCCCAGATGATCGTGCCGCAATGGAGGTCAATCGTGGATCGACACCCAATGAGGGTAAGGAGAGGCCTCATCACACCACATGACCGATAAACCCGCCAAGGTCCTCATCATCGGCTCCGGCCCCATCGTCATCGGCCAGGCCGCGGAGTTCGACTACTCCGGCTCCCAGGCCTGCCGCGCCCTCCGTGAGGAGGGCGTCCACACCGTCCTCGTCAACTCCAACCCGGCCACCATCATGACCGACGAGGGGATCGCCGATACCGTCTACATCGAGCCCCTCACCGTCCCCGTCATCGCCCGCATCATCGAGCGCGAGCGGCCGGACGGCCTCCTGCCCACGCTGGGCGGCCAGACCGGCCTCAACCTCGCCGTGGAGCTGGCTGACTCCGGCGTCCTCGACCAGTACGGCGTCCGCGTCCTCGGCACCCCCATCGAGACGATCCGCCGCGCCGAGGACCGCGAGCTGTTTCGCCAGCTCCTCAACGATATCGGCGAGCCGCTGCCGGAGAGCGTCACCGTCACCTCCATCGCTCAGGTGAAGGACGTGGTGCAGGAGCTCGGCCTGCCCCTCGTGGTGCGGCCCGCCTACACGCTGGGCGGCACCGGCGGCGGCATCGCCCACACGGCCGCTGACCTGGAGACGATCGTCCGCGCTGGCCTCGCCGCCTCGCCCATCGATCAGGTGCTGCTGGAGCGCTGCCTCCTGGGTTGGAAAGAGATCGAGTACGAGGTGATGCGTGACGCCGCCGATAACTGCATCACCGTCTGCAACATGGAGAACTTCGACCCCATGGGCGTCCACACCGGCGACAGCATCGTCGTCGCGCCCAGCCAGACGCTGAGCGATAAAGAGTACCAGATGCTGCGCTCCGCCTCCCTCAAGATCATCCGCGCCCTCGGCATCGAGGGCGGCTGCAACATCCAGTTCGCCCTGGCGCCGCGACGGGAGATCGTGGACTGGGCGCTCAGCCCTGACGGTCGGCCCCCCTACTACGTCATCGAGGTGAACCCCCGCGTCTCCCGCAGCTCCGCCCTCGCCTCCAAGGCCACCGGCTACCCCATCGCCCGCGTCGCCGCCAAGATCGCCGCCGGCAAGCGCCTGGATGAGATCGCCAACCGCGTCACCGGCCAGACCACCGCCGCCTTCGAGCCCGCCCTCGACTACTGTGTGGTCAAGATACCCCGCTGGCCGTTCGACAAGTTTCCCCTGGGCGACCGCACTCTAGGCACCCAGATGAAGTCCACCGGCGAGGTGATGGCGATCGATCGCACGTTTGAGGCCGCCCTGGGCAAGGCGATTCGCGCTCTGGAGTTCAGCGGGCGCTCCATATTGTGGCAGGACCCCTCCTGGGGCGATGTCGACCCCGCCTCCCGCATCGCCGTGCCCACCGACGAGCGGTTGTGGGCGCTGCTGGCGTCCCTGCGCCGTGGTCACACACCGAAGAAGCTCTCCAAAACCTCCGGCATCGATCCCTGGTTCATCCACAAGCTGGACCGTATCGTCCAGATGGAGCAGCGCCTCCTCTCCGAGCCGCTGGCCCCGCAGCTCCTGCGGGAGGCGAAACGGCTCGGGCTCTCCGACGCCGTTATCGGCACGCTGGCTGACCGGCTGCCGGAGCAGGTGCGCACCCTCCGCCGCGAGTGGGGCGTGCAGCCCGTGTACAAGATGGTCGACACCTGCGCCGCCGAGTTCGAGGCGGAGACGCCCTACTTCTACAGCACCTACGACGAGGAGAACGAGGCGCCGCCGCTGGAGGGCGATAGGGCGCTCGTCATCGGCAGCGGGCCCATCCGCATCGCCCAGGGGATAGAGTTCGACTACTGCTCCGTGCACGCCGCCTGGGCCCTCCAGGAGGCCGGCATGAAGGCGATCATGGTCAACTCCAACCCCGAGACCGTCTCCACCGACTTCGATACCAGCGATCGTCTCTACTTCGAGCCACTCGATGAGGAGGCGGTGCGTGACCTGCTGGAGAACGAGTCGCTAAACGGTCAAGGGCCGCTTTCGATCGTCCAGTTCGGCGGTCAGACGGCGATAAACCTGGCAGCGGTCCTCGCCCGCGCCAACCAGCCCATCCTCGGCTCC
Organism: Chloroflexota bacterium; assembly: GCA_022564695.1. Taxonomy (GTDB): domain Bacteria; phylum Chloroflexota; class Dehalococcoidia; order SM23-28-2; family RBG-16-64-32; genus JADFNQ01. The sequence continues at coordinate 3,001 of JADFKX010000083.1, forward strand.
AGCGCTGAGGTGATCGACGTCGCCGAGGACCGTGGCCGCTTCGAGGACCTGATGCAGCGGCTGGGCATACCCCAGCCGCCGGGCGCTGCCGTCAGCAACGTAGAGGACGCCCTCAGCACCGCCCAGCTTATCGGCTACCCGGTGCTGGTGCGGCCCAGCTACGTCCTCGGCGGTCGTGCTATGGAGATCGTCCAGAACGCCACCGAGCTTATACGTTATGTCACCGAAGCCGCCGCTATCGGCGAAGGCAAGCCCATCCTCATCGATAAGTACCTCGAAGGCAAGGAGGCGGAGGTGGACGCCGTCTGCGATGGCGAGTCCACCCTCATTCCCGGCGTCATGGAGCACATTGAGCGCGCCGGTGTTCACTCCGGCGATTCCATGGCGGTTTACCCTGCCCTTGGCCTCACCATGGACGAGGTGAACACCATCGTGGACTACACCCAGCGCATCGGCGCCGCCCTCAAGGTGAGCGGCCTGATGAATCTCCAGTACGTCATCATGCGCTCAGGCACCCAGGAACGCGGCGGTCAGCTCCCCTCAGGCGGAGATGGCGGAAGCTCGACCGTGTACGTCCTGGAGCTGAACCCCCGCGCCAGCCGCACGATACCGTTCATCTCTAAGGTGACCGGCGTCCCCATGGTCCGCCTCGCCATCCAGGTTATGCTGGGCAAGACGCTGGCGGAGCTGGGCTACAAGCCGGGGCTTTGGCCCAAGCGTAAGCTCGTGGCGGTCAAGGCGCCGGTCTTCTCCATGTCCAAGCTGATCGGCGTAGATACCCACCTCGGCCCGGAGATGAAGTCTACCGGCGAGGTGATGGGCGTGGACTACACTTTCGAGTCCGCCCTGGCCAAGGCGCTCCTCGCCTCTGGCCTGGCGATGCCCAACCGCGGCTCCATCCTCCTCAGCCTCGCCGACCGCACCAAGCCGGAGGCGTTGCCCGTCGTACGCAGCCTGGCCGAGTGTGGCTATCGCATGTACGCGACTGAGGGCACCGCGGCCATGCTGAGGGCGCTCAACCTGCCCGTCGAGCAGGTGCCAAAGCGGTTGGACGAAGGCCACCCGAACGTAGTCGACATCATCCTCGAGGGGCTGGTGGACGTGGTAATCAACACGCCGGAGGGCGGTCAAGCCGCCACCCTGCGCGACGGCTTTCATATCCGCCGCGCCGCCGCCGAGCGCCGCATCCCCTCGTTCACCTCCATCGATACCGCCGCCGCCGCCGTCTCCGCCCTCGCCGGCGGCGACCGCCATTTCACCATCCAGCCCCTGCGAGACTACCTTTCGCCGTGAAGCTGGAGACCGCCCGAATCCTCTCCCACCATCAGGTGTACGAGGGCACGTTGCTCATGTGGCTCTCCTGCCCGCCCATCGCCCGCGGCGCCTCGCCGGGGCGCTTCGTAATGATCCACTGCGCTGACGGTTACGACCCGCTGCTCCCGAGGCCCATGAGCTTCCACCGCTTCCGCGATAATGACGACGAGCGTCAGTTTGCCATACTGTACGACGTCCGCGGGCGCGGGACGGCCTGGCTCTCCCAGCGTCAGGCCGGCGACCATCTGACGCTGTTCGGGCCCCTGGGTAAGGGCTACGCCGTCAAACGCGATGCGCAGAACCTGCTCCTGATCGCCGGCGGGCTGGGTGTCGCACCGCTCATCGTCCTGGCTGACGAGGCGATCAAGCGGGGCAAAGCCGTAACGCTGCTCCAGGGCGCTCGCACCGTCTCCAAGCTCTACCCCACGAAGCTTCTCCCGAAGGAGATCGAGCTGCTCTCCGCCACCGACGATGGCTCGGCCGGCCACCACGGCATCGTGACCGACCTTCTTTCGGACCACCTCCCCTGGGCCGACCAGCTCTTCGCCTGCGGGCCCAACGCCATGTTTCGCTCAATGTCTGGGGTGCTGAGGGAGGCCCGCACTCGCAAACCTGTCCAGGCGCTGCTGGAGGAGCGTATGGGCTGCGGCACCGGCGTCTGCTACGGCTGTGCGGTCTTCGCTCGGCGCGGAGTGAAGCTGGTCTGCAAGGACGGCCCCCGCTTCGAGCTTCGAGACGTATTCCCTTATTGAGCCGTCACTGTAACGTTCACTGCCCTGCCAGGTTATACATGTGGCGATGGCTATGGGGATACCGTGAACGGTTCGTAGCGCGCCGAGCGAGCCTGAAGACAACTGAGGCCACGGCTCCTGAGCGAGACCGAGGTCGCCCTCAAATGAGCTCCGGCTGAGAGGTCGGAGCGCTGGACAAGCCGGGCGCTAGGCACCCTACGGCCTCACAGAGTATTCGGGGCGCGGTTAGTTGCCGTGCCCCGAACGCTTCTCTATCTAGGAGGCGGGGTGCCTGTTGACAGCGCGTTCACAACGCCGTATCTGTAAGATCGTGCGTTTCGTGATTTCAGAAGGAGGCTCTCATGGCCAGCGCAAAGGTGACCGTGGGCAACGTGGAGATCGTATCGCTACTGGACACGCCGATGGAGTTCCCCTGGGCGGCGTTCTTCCCCAACAACAGCCGGCAGGACTTCGCCCCCTATAGGGATCGCTATCCCGACGCCTACGCCGGCGACGATAAGGTCCGCACCTACGCCCACTGCTACGCGTTGCGTTCCCAAGGCAAGACCGTCCTTGTGGACACCGGCATAGGCCCGGGCATGGGCGGCCGCCTGCTGGAGGAGATGAACTCCAAAGGCGTCCCGCCGGACAGCGTGGACATAGTGGTCTTCACCCACCTTCACCCGGACCACGTGGGCTGGAACCGGACCGCTGACAACGCGCCCACATTCTCTAACGCCCGCCACTGGATCCCACAGGCCGACTGGGATTTCTTCACCAAACCGGAAGTCGCTTCTCAGAACCCCCACATCGCCGCCGCCGTCCTTCCCCTCAAGGAGGATGGGCTCATCGACCTCTTCACGGGCGAGAAGGCGATCACACCGGAACTCACCACCTACCCCACGCCGGGGCATACCCCAGGCCACACCAGCATCATGGTCTCTTCGGCAGGCGAGAGAGCGATCATCACCGGCGACCTCGCCCACCACCCGGCCCAGGTCGACCATACAGAGTGGTGCTGCGGCTTCGACGGCGACCCCGCAGCGGCGGTCGAGACCCGCAACAAGGTGTTCGACCAGTTAGAGGCGGACGGGCTGCTGGCGGCCATCGGCCACTTCCCGGACCCGGGGTTCGGCAAGCTCGTGCGGCTGGAGGGGAAGCGCGTCTGGCAGGCGCTGTAGAGCGGGGTCTAGCTGGCAGCTGCCGTCTGGGCGAAGAAGTGCTGCACGCTTGTCTTAGCGGCGATCTTCTGGGCGATCTCCAGGATCGCCTGCGCCACCGGCGAGTCCGGAGCGCTCACCATGATCGGGACGCCGCTGTCGCTGCTCTCACGTACCGCCACGTCCAGAGGTATCTCGCCCAGGAAGTCTAACCCCAGCTCCTCGGCGGTTTCCCGTGCGCCGCCGTGACCGAAGATGTCCGTGCGCTCGCCGCAGTGCGGACAGGCGAAGTAGCTCATGTTCTCGATGACACCGAAGACGGGCACCTGCAGCTTCTCGAACATCATCACCGCCTTCATCGCGTCCTCCAGGGAGACCGAGTTCGGTGTGGTGACGATGACCGTACCCGCGATCGGCGCCTCCTGGGCCATACTCATCGAAGCGTCGCTGGTGCCCGGCGGCAGGTCGATCACCAGGTAGTCTAGCTCGCCTTCGGCGCCCCAGGGCATGTCGTGCAGCAGCTGCCGGACGCCGGTACCGATCATCGGCCCGCGCCAAACCACCGCCAGCCCCTTCTTGAGGACGAATCCAATGGACGCCAGCCTCACGCCGTAGCGCTCCACGATAGATAGCCCCGTATCGGCCTGCAGTCCGGCGTCCACTCCCATCATGGTAGGCAGGTTGGGGCCCGTGAGGTCCGCGTCCATGAGGCCGACCTTGGCTCCGAACTTAGTCAGCGCCAGCGCCAGGTTCACGGCCACCGTGGACTTGCCTACGCCCCCCTTGTTGGACGCCACGGCGATGATGTTGCGTACACCCTCAACCGGCTTCTGGCCCCGCATCGTTGTTGCCCGCACGTCGGCGTCCATATCCACCTCGGCGTGTTCAATGCCGGGCAGCGCTTCCAACAGCTCCGTCGCCTGCTGCTTCATCTGTTCCCGCACCGGACAGGCTGGCGTGGTGAGGACGATCCTAACCGCCACGTTGCCGCCGCATATGTTGATGTCCTCATCGTTGATGAAGCCCAGGCTTACGATGTCACGATGGAGGTCCGGGTCCTCGATCTGGCTGAGAGCGGCGAGTACATCCTTCTTGCTGACCTCTTCCGTGGACTTGTCATCCGCCATCTAGTCAGCCTTCCTTTCCCTGCAATTCATGCTCTCGCTGAAGTTTACACCTTCACCACTGTCGGCAAACAGCGATTTGCGCGGCTCACACGTAACCTTTTCGGGCTTGAATCCGTTAGTAAGTATACAATGGCCGGATCGTCGAAGTAAGGGGTTTAACAAGTAAATACAGAAGAAACCTTGACACCTCTTGAAAGTAGGCTTATAATCCGTAGCCCAGAATGTAACGTATATACGGTAAGGATCATCTTAGATGAGGAGTAAAACATCACCTCGGAGGTGGCTAGCGATGGGTAGTAAGACAGCAGTTAAGGAACGCAGGCCGGAGGCGGACGCCCCCGCCCAGACGGACGAGTGCAGGCACCACTGGATCATCGAGAGCCCGCACGGCGCCCTCAGCGGCGGCCGCTGCAAGATCTGTGGCAACGAACGGGAGTTTCGCAACTCCGCTAACGACTACATTTGGGACGACGATTCCTCATCGTCCGGCTCCCGCTATGGCGGCCTGCGCGGGGCGCGCCCTAGCCCCAAGGCCGCTATTGAGGAAGATGATGGGATGGCCGCATCCGGCTCAAGGTCCGGGGAGGCCATGCTCGTCTAGAGAGCCAAGGTCAACACGCATGAGGAGGCCGCTTTTGCGGCCTCCTCTGTATTTATCGGTCGCCGACAGCCTATAATCGAACAGGCGTGAACCTGAACGTAGAGCTTGCACCCGGCCACAAGAGCGGCCTGCCCCTGGCCAACCCCGTGATGACGGCGTCCGGTACCTTCGGCAACGGGTTGGATTACGTCAAGGTATTCGATATCCAGCGCCTGGGGGCTATCGTCAGCAAGGCCGTCACCCTCCGCCCCCGTCGCGGCAACGTCCAGCCCCGCATCGCCGAGACAGCGGGCGGCATGATCAACTCCATCGGGCTCCAGAACATCGGCCTGGAGGCGATCCTGCGCGATGTCGCTCCCGTGTGGGCCACCTGGCGTGTGCCCGTCGTCGTCAACATCGCCGGCGAGAGCGTGGGCGACTACGCTGAGCTCGCCCGTCGACTGGACGGCGTCCCCGGCGTCAGCGGCCTGGAGCTCAACGTGAGCTGCCCCAACGTGGAGGACGGGCTGGAGTTCGGCACCGACCCCCGTGCCGCCGCCGAGGTCACCGCCGCCGTCCGCCGCCGCACTATCCTGCCGGTGATCGTGAAGCTCACCCCTAACGTCACCGATATCGTCGCCATGGCGCGCGCCGTGG
>JADFKX010000084.1 GCA_022564695.1 Chloroflexota bacterium
TACGCCGGATGGGCCGGTGATGACGGCGAGGAGGGGAGCGGGGCCAGCCTCAGCCATGAGAGGAGCTAGTCGCCGCGGGCGGTGGCGACGCGGCCGGCGATCGCCTCCGGCGTGATGGCGATGAGGATGATGGCGCCCGCATCGGTGAAGATGGCGCATTTGGTGCGGCGGCCGCTGGTGATGTCCACGATCACTCCTCTCTTCTTGCCTTCCCGTATCAGGCGCTGTATGGGCGCCGAGCCGGGGGAGACGATAGCGACCACCCGATTAAGGGCGATGTAGTTCCCGAAGCCGACGTGGATGAGATCAGTGTCCAACGGTCCTACCCCTTAGCGGCAGCAGCCCGCCGACCCGACAACAGGTCGAGATCGCGCCAGAACCAGGGGTATGATACCGCAACGACGCCAGCGTTGCGAATTACGGTCTCTCCGCTGGCCAGGACACCGGCCAGCGCCAGCATGATGGCAAGGCGGTGGTCACCGTGGGTGGAGACGGCGGCGCCCTGAAGGCGGCGGACCGGCCGGATGCGCAGGCCGTCCGGGAACTCCTCGATGTCGGCGCCCAGGCGGCGCAGCTCGCGGGCGGTGGAGCTAATGCGGTCGGACTCCTTGACCCTGAGCTCGGCGGCGTCGCGGATGACCGTCTCGCCGCTGGCGAAGCAGGCAGCGAGCGCGATCAGCGGCAGCTCGTCGATGGCGCGGGGCACGAGGTCACCTTCGATCACGGCGCCGCGGAGACGAGAGGAGCGCACGCTGATGTCCGCCACGGGTTCCGGGCCCCAGGTACGCTGCTCCTCCAGGGTAATGTCCGCGCCCATGAGGCGAAGGGCATCCAGCACGCCGGAGCGCGTGGGGTTGACACCGACGCCCTGTATCCGGAGATCGGCGTCTGGATGGCAGGCGGCGAGGACCAGCCAAGCGGCGGCGGCGGAGATATCGCCCGGCACGCGCAGGCTCAGGGGCTGAAGGTCGCGCGTCAGGGGCCGAACCCGCACCTGCCCGTCGCCGAAATCGAGGTCGGCGCCCATCGCCTGGAGCATGCGCTCAGTGTGGTCGCGGCTGACGGCGGGCTCCTCGATGACGGTCTCGCCGTGAGCGTAGAGTGCGGCCAGGGTGAGGGCGGACTTGACCTGGGCGGAGGCGACGGGCGAACGGTTGCGGATGCCCTTCAGGGGACGCCCGTTGATGGCCAGCGGCGCCCTGGTGTCTCCTTGTCGACCGGATATGTCGGCGTCCATAAGACGCAACGGCTGAATGACGCGGGCCATGGGGCGGGAGAGTAGGGAGCGGTCGCCGGTGAGGACGGAGAAGAACGGCTGCGGGGCGAGAAGGCCCGCCAGCAGCCGGATGGAGGTGCCGGAGTTGCGGCAGTCCAAGACGCGATCGCTCTCCGACAGGCCGTAGCGGCCGCGGCCGCGGATACTGAGGGTGGTCTCATCCAGCCAGCGCCAGTGGACACCCAGGCTTCGGAGGCAGCGCAGCGTGGCCAGGCAGTCAGCGGAGCGCTGGAAGCCCTGAACCACAGCCTCACCGCCGGAGATGGCGTTGAAGATGGCGGCGCGATGAGAGATCGACTTATCGCCGGGGAGGGCGATCGTGCCGCGGAGTTTGCGGGCGGGACGGACAAGGCGCTGCACAGCAGCTCACCCGCGGTCCTTCTCTTTGCTTTTTTCTGAGTTCCGGCGTTCTTTCTTCTTTTCGAGCTTCTCCAGATCGCGCCGAATGTCCTCAGCTATGCGCTCAGCGCGGCTGGGCCTGCCTTCGGCCCCAGTGGATCCGGCTTCCCTCATGAGGCCCGGCAGCTCGCGAACCTTCTTCAAACGGTCGCTGACCCAACCGCCCATGAGGGACTTCATCATGTCTTGGCGCACGTCCGGCGGCTCCTCCCCTTCCAGGCGCCGCGGGTGCGGCTCGGCGAGAAAGCTGTCGCGGTCGATCTGGGCCCTGGCGAACGTCTCCAGCAGCTCCTCGGTGTCGCCCTGAAGCAGGCCGCGGTAGCGCTGGAGCTCTTCCACCATGCGGTCGAGCCAGTGGACGGCGGCTTCGCGGTTGGTGAGGAAGATGTCGTGGCTCATCCCGGGGTCGCCGGAGGCGAGGCGGGTAAGATCACGGAAGCCGGACGAGGCCATGGGAGCGAGGTCGTTCCAGGCGGGGCTGGCGCGCAGCAGGGAGAACAGGGCGGCGGAGAGCAGCAGGGGCAGGTGGCTTACGGCGGCCGCGTACTGGTCGTGCTCCTTGGGATGCAGGTACAGCGGCTCGGCGCCCACCAGCGTCACCAGGCCGGCGACGGCGCGCACGGCGTCCTCATGAGCGTCCACGGCAGGACAGAGACAGTAGGCGCGGTCACGGAAGAGGCCCGCCTCCGCGTTATCGATCCCCTGGGTGTCTTTACCGGCCATTGGGTGTCCACCGATGAAGCTTACCGAGGGCGGCAGGAGCTCCGCGGCCCACTCCATTATCCGCTCCTTGGTGCTGCCGGTATCGGTGACCACGCAGCCGTCCGGCAGGTCGGGAGCGATCTGCTGCATCACCTCGCGTACGGCGAGGACGGGCGTGGCGATAACGACCATGCCAGCCCGCTCCACCGCTCTGGGCAGGTTGTGCTCAGCCCTATCGATGGCGCCCATCTTGCGGGCTTTGTTGGCGGTATCGCGGGCCCGATCGTGGCCGACGATCTCAGCGTCCGAGAGGTTGGCAGCCTTCATCGCCAGCCCCAGAGAGCCACCGATAAGGCCGAGGCCGATTATGGTGATACGTTTGCCTTCTCGGTCTTTTTTTGTCACGGCGTCAGCTTAGCACGAGGCGCGTAGCGCGAAAAGCGCCGCTAACCGAATACGTCTCCATTCCCAGCGAACAGGCGGGCGAGGACGTCGATGATGGGGCTCATAACATCAAACAGGAGGCCAAACTGGCCGCCGGTCAGGAACGGCAAGGCGATGAGGGCGATGAGGATCATGAAGCCGTAGCGACTCTGGAACTTCATATATGAGTGGGCAGCCTGGTCAGTGAGGAAGGCGGGGATGACGCGGTGACCGTCGAGCGGGAAGATCGGAAGGAGGTTAAATACGCCCAGGATGATGCTTATCACGACGATGGCGCTCAGGTACAGCCCAAGGTAGTCGTTGAAGCCAAAGCCAACGGAAAGGATGTTGTCGAGGTCGGTGAGGTTAAAGGGGGACAGCCAGGGCACCAGGCCGAACTGGAGGGGAAGGCCGACCAAGACGGCGACGAGGAAATTGGAGACCGGCCCGGCGCCGGCGACGATAGCCATCATCGCCTTGGGGTTATTGGACACGTTAGGGTTCACCGGCACCGGTTTACCCCAACCGAATCCAACCAGGAACAGGAAGATGGTGCCAGCGGGGTCCAGATGGGCCAGCGGGTTGAGCGTTACGCGGCCGCGGCTGCGGGGCAGGCTGTCGCCCATGCTATCGGCTACGTAGGCGTGGGAGAACTCGTGGAAGGAGATGCCAACGACCAGGGCAGTGGCCAGCGCTCCGAAGACGATGAGGGCGGCGACAACATCGTTGTCTAACCGGTCGAGATAGCGGAAGAAGAGCATTCGCAAATCATGATAGCACGTGGCTACCTACGGTTGACAGACGGATATATAATCGATTCGCACCCCGCCAGCGGCGTGGGCCTAGAGGAGGGCCACCATGACCAGCAAGCGAAGTCCAGTAGCGGAGCCGGTCGTAAGAATCGAGGCGGCTCAGAAGGCCTGGAGCTACTCCCTGTTCGACGCGATCTTCCAGCGTCGCGCCCGCCGATTCCCTCTGGGCGCCGAGATGCCTGCGGGGGTAGCGCCGTTCAAGTCAGACAAGGAGCCGATCCCGCTGGACGAGATCGAGGAGGCGATGCTGGTGATGGCCGGCACCGGCATCAGCGGCCTCAACCTGTCTGACCTGCCGTTTAACGATCAGGCTGGCAGCAACTGGTGCGGCAATACGATGATCCAGTTCGTGGGACGGACCTACGCCAGCGCCTGCGGCTCCCACGGCACGGAGTTGTTTTTCACCAACGACGAGGGAACTTACCTGGTCCAGATGCGCGACAAGCTCCCCGCCCAGATGCAGGAGTTCGAATCGCCGGATGACCGTGAGAAGATAGTGCAGGCGTTCCGCGCCAACACCGTGAAGCTGTCCGACGGCCGTCTGCCCATCCCGATGGAGGAGCCGATAACCCTTCCCTTCAACCAGTGGAACGCCAACAAGCCGGGCACCACGCTGTTTATGCCCGTGAGCGACGTCACCTGGGAGTACATCAACGCGCTCATGCTGATGCTGGACGCGCCCAACCGCGCCTACATCTACGACGATATGAACGGCAACGCCGAGCCGCTGAAGAAGTACGCCGATGCCGGCCACCTGGACCGCAGCCGCGCCTACCCTCTCTCCAGCTACGAGATGGGGATGTACTCGGCGATATCAGGCGTGGAGCAGGCGATCATGCTCCAGAACATGTACCTGGCGCTCCAGGCGATGGGGCTGGGAGGCTGGATATTCAGCTCGTCCGTGGGAATGGCTGTGATGCCGATGATGGGGTTTCGGATGCACATGGCGTCCAAGCCGGGGCCGTTCAAGCCGCTGGACCCCTCAGCGCCGGGGCGGCCGGTGGTGGTGGGGCTGGACGGGCTGTTTGAGCCCTACTGCCCGCCCTACTACCCGGACATGGCGAAGGCGGTGCAGGCGGTGTGGGACGCGAAATGGGGCTCCGGCGGCATCTACAAGGAGGAGGGCGGCCCCGCCCCGTTGCGCGACCGGCAGTCGCTGGACAGGGTCGTCGCCAAGACGCCGGACTGGTGCCTGGAGGCGACGAAGGATCTGTGCACTTACATCTGGGACACGTACGGCCGCTTCCCGGCGCTGTCAGACCCGATGGTGATGAGCATCTGGTTCCAGGCGCACCACCTGGAGACGGAGTTCTACGACCAGTATTACCAGCCCGGCGCCTACCACGATACGATCCGCAACCATATGGGCGTCTGGCATAGCGCCCGCTAGGGGCGAGGGCAGCGGGCTAGCGTTCAGGCGCGGTCTTGACTAGTGGCCGGGTCCTCCGCAGGAGGCTGAGGGGACGCTGCTGGGGCGCTCTGTGGAGGGGGTTCCACCACCTCCATGCGATTATCGAGGGAGCGGACTCCCGGAACCGCCTCCGCCACTCTCAGAATATCGGGGATCGGCGCCGCGCTGTTGAGGAATCCGCCTAACGTCACCTCGCCCAGCGCCGCCCGCACGTAGACCCGTGCGTGGCGGAAGAGGCCGGCGGCGTTAAGGGCCTGGCCTATATCGATCTCCAGCTGCCGGTCGTTCATGACGTCGCTGCGGACAGCTGCCGCGCCGAGCACTGAGGAAGCGGCCTCATGGACATGGGCTTCAGCCTGCGGGGTGCGGACGTTGCCCGAGAGGTAGGCTGTTCCGTCCACCACCTCAACGCTCAGGCTGTGACGGTCGTCCGCGGTCAGGTAGGGGTGGGCAGCGAGGGAATCACGCACCGCCTGAAGGAGTTCGGAATCGCGGCGGTAGATGGGCAGGGCGTCCGCCTGCGTCGCCAGCCGGATGCTCCCGCCCTCAAACGCGATGTCCTGGACCGGGACGACGCGCTGGTCGGACGCGAACAGGCCACGGCTCAGCATCAGGTGACCGGCGCGGCGGGAGATGCGCTCTACCAGCGCTCCGGCGAGCCTGAAGCCGGCGAGGGAAAGCGGCGTCTTGGCTGAAAGAGGCTTCGGCGGCACGGCCAGCGGGGGTATCTCCCGACGGAACGCCTCGTAGCTAGTGCAATCCAGGGAGAGGGAGTCATCATCCCAATCGGTGGCGATGGAGAAGGGGAGCTTCACCTCGCTTGGGCGGAAGATGCCACGGGAGATCACAAGGTTGAGGACGAGCCAGTCGTCGTCAACCTCGAAGGACGCCAAGCGCCCCTGCCAGCGGTCACGGAACCGGACAAGGCCACCAAGGCGCAGGGCGGAACACGTACTCTGCATACTCTCTCTGGTTAGATTAGGGTAGAGCAACGCTAGGAGCAAATCAGCGCTAATCGATAAACTTATTGTCCGTATTTCCCTTGACGATGGGACCGCGACTGGTTACGCTATCGAACAGATTTGCGCAAGGAGAGTTTTCCATTAGCGAAAGGAGGCAGGCCATGCCCGAATGGATGAGCCGCCACAAATTGTTACTGATAGTAGGGGCCATGTTCGTAGGCCTCTTGGTATTCGCCGCCTGCGGCGATGATGATGACGATGGAGATGGCGTTACACCAGTGGAGGGAGAGACGCCCGCGGCGGCCGCGGAAGGGCCGCTGAAGATCGGAATGTTAAGCGCATTCACGGGCGGCCTTTCAGACTTCGGACCGAATCTCGAAGACGCGGCAAACCTGGCCGCGAAGGAGATCAACGCGAACGGCGGAGTGCTGGGCCAGGACATTGAGATCGTCACTGGCGACACAGGCACCGACCCTTCGCAAGGCGTGACTGAGGCCACGCGCTTAGTTGAGGTGGAGCAGGTGCACGCCATCGTTGGCGCGCTGTCCAGCGGGGTGACCCTGCCTATAGTGGAGTCGGTAACTGGACCGGGCAACATCCTGCAGATATCGCCCGCCTCTACTTCCGTCGCCCTGATCGAGGCCAATGACAATGATTTCTTTTTCCGGACTACGATCTCTGACCTAGCACAGGGAGGGGTGTTGGCCACCCTAGCAGAGGCAGAGGGGCTCGCCAGCGTCTGCACGATGTACGTGAACAACGCCTACGGCCAGGGGCTGTCTGAGCTCTTCGCCGAGGAGTTCGAGGCTGCGGGCTTCACGGTGCCAGCGCAGGTGCCACACGAGGAGGAGTTGACAACCTACGCCTCAGAGTTGGACACGTGCATTGCCGATGGTCCGGACGCCCTGGTTGCTATCGCCTACCCTGAGAGCGCCGGTGTGTTCCTGAGGGAGGCGGTGGAAAGAGGCGCTGTGGACACGTTCCTGTTCGTGGACGGCACGAAGTCCGGCGACATGTTCGCTGAGCTAGGTTGGCCGGACGCCCTTGACGGCATGAAGGGGACGGCTCCTGGCTTCCTATCAGTGTCAGCGGGGACCGCGTTCGACGAAAGGTTCGCCGCTGAGTACGGAGAGACCCCGGCCCTGCCGTTCCTGCGAGAGACGTATGACGCCGTGTACCTGATCGCCCTAGCGGCTGAGGCGGCCGGTTCCACGGACCCGACTGCCATTCGGGACGCCCTGCGGGACGTCGCTGGCCCCGAGGGTGAGATCGTTGAGCCAGGCCCTGAGGGCTACACCGCGGCGCTGGCACTGATCGCCGACGGTGAGGACATTAACTACGAAGGCGCCGCTGGACCCGTGGACTTCGATGACGTCGGCGACGTGCTCGTCGGTGCGATCGAGACCTGGCACGTGGACGTCGCCACCGAGACGTTGATATCTGACGAGTCATTCAAGGTTGACCTGACGACGGGTGAGGTCACCAAGATCGAATAAGCCCCGGCCTGTGGTCTCTGGCAAAGGGTAAACGCTAAGTGATGGGGCCCCCTCAATGAGGGGGCCCCATCGTATCCGGCGCGTCTCGCTTAGTCGGAGGGTGAGTCGGCTTGCTCAGCCGCGGCCGGCCCCGAGCGGCGGAGTCGCCTCGTATGTCTCTCCACCCAGATTGAGACCCGGCGCTCCTCCGGCAGGAGGCCCTGCGGCCGCAGGAGCAACACGATCACGATGAGGGTACCCAGCAGGAAGTCGCGGATGAAGAAGATGCGGCTGCTAACGACGGTGGGAAGATCGTAGCCTTGAAGCTGCAGCGTGATGGTCCAAAAGCCCCAGACCATGTAGGCGCCCAGGATGGCCCCCTTGTTGTTGCCGCTGCCCCCCACCATGAGCATGGCCCAGAAGATGAAGGTGCCGAAGAAGTGGGTGAAGGTGGTGGGGGAGATCGCGCTGTTGGCGTAGGCGTAGAGGGCGCCGCCCACGCCCATGATCATGGCGCCTAGAACGAATCCCTGGGACTTGAAGGCGAAGACGTTCTTGCCGCTGGCGGCGGTGGTGAGTTCGTCCTCACGGACGGCGCGCAACACACGACCCCAGGGCGACCGGATGCCCCTCTCCACGGCTAGGTAGATGAGGATGAGCACAACCACGGCGATGCCGAAGATGACGAACTTGTATTCGCCCGTCTCTACCAAGCTACCCAGGGGCCGGGGGATGCCCGGGAGGCCGCGGGTGCCGTTGACCAACCCCTGCTCTTCGATAGTGACGCGCCGCAGGAGCTCGGCGATGCCGATGGTGGCGATGGCCAGGTAGTCTTCACGCAGGCGCAGGGCGGGGATGGAGAGGAGGAAAGCGAGGATGCCGCAGGCCAGTGCGGCACCGGCGGCTCCGATCAAGAAGGGCAACCATTGCTCGCTGGCCAGGAAGGGGATGAAGTCCAGCTTATCGCCGAAGCCCCCCACGTACTGGACGAACTCCGACTCGGCAGGCGGTTTGGTGATGATGGCAGCGGTGTTGGCGCCCACGAGGAAGAAGGCCATCACCCCGAAGTTGAAGATGCCGGTA
>JADFKX010000085.1 GCA_022564695.1 Chloroflexota bacterium
TGGTGAGCAGCGGCCAGCAGCTGGCCGCCCGCCTCCGCCAGGCAACGCAGCCTGGTCCTGGCACAGAGCCGTTGACCGTAGACATTCTAGATCAGGCCTACCGCGCCCTGGCTTCCCAGTTCGACGCGCAGGACGGCGGATTCAGCCTGGCCCCCAAGTTCCCGCAGCCGATGGCCCACGAGTTCCTCCTTCGCTACTGGCACCGCGCTGGGGAACCGGATGCGCTGTCGATGGTTGAGCTGACGTTGGAGAAGATGGCCCTGGCCGGCATGTACGATCAACTCGGCGGCGGCTTCCATCGCTATTCCACCGATGCCCAGTGGCTAGTGCCCCACTTCGAGAAGATGCTGTACGACAACGCCCTCCTGAGCCGTCTCTACCTTCACGCCTACCAGGCGACCGGCCGACCGATCTGCCGGCGTATCGCTGAGGAGACGCTGGACTACGTGCTCAGGGAGATGACCGCCTCCAGCGGCGGCTTTTACTCCGCTCAGGACGCCGACAGCGAGGGCGTGGAGGGGAAGTTCTACGTCTGGTCGCGCCAGGAGATCATCTCTGCGGTTGGTGCCGAGGACGGAGAGCTGTTCTGTCAGTACTACGGCGTCACCCAGGAGGGCAACTTCGAGGGGCGGAACATCCTCCACGTTCCTCAGGAGGCGGCGGCACTGGCTCAGCAGATCGGCGTCAGCGTCGAGGCCCTCCGCTCAGCCGTCGAGCGGGGGAAGGCCCGGCTACTGGCGGACCGCGAGCGGCGTCCCAGGCCTGGCCGCGATGAGAAGGTGCTGACCGCCTGGAACGCCCTCATGCTGCGCAGCTTCGCCGAGGCGGCCTCCATACTCGGCCGGCCGGACTACCGGCAGGCAGCCGTGGCCAACGCCTCCTTCCTGCTGGAAGCGGTTGTCGACGATGGGGGTCGTCTGCTGCGTGCTTACAAAGACGGCCAGGCCAAGCTGAAGGGCTACCTGGAGGATTACGCATTTCTCATCGACGGCCTCCTGGCCCTGCATGAAGCGACTTTCGATGGTCGCTGGCTCGATGAGGCTGTATCCCTGGCCCGGGCGATGATCGCCCTCTTCTGGGAGGAGGGACAGGGCGTCTTCTACGACACCGGACGGGACCACGAGGCGCTAGTCATTCGCCCTCGTGATGTGTTCGACAACGCCACCCCTTCCGGCAGCGCTATGGCGGCGGACGTGCTCCTTCGCCTGAGCGTCATCAGCGGGGAGGCAGAGTATTCGCGTCTGTCCACCAGGGCCCTGCGATCGATGCGGGAGCCGATGGCGGTGACCCCTTCCGGTTGTGCTCAGTGGTTGGCTGCCCTGGACTTCTACCTTTCAACGCCCAAGGAGGTCGCCGTCCTGGGGTCACGGGAAGACGTGGCGACGGAGGCGCTCCTGGCCGTGATCTACGGCCGCTACCTGCCGAATAAGGTACTGGTAGGGTGCGACCCTGGCGAGCGCCACATCCGGGAGGTCCCCCTCCTTGAGGGGCGGAGCATGGTCGATGGCCGGCCCACCGCCTATGTGTGCGAGCACTATACCTGCCAGCAGCCGGTCACCACGCCTGATGAGCTAGTAGCTCAACTGGACCCGAATGACGTACGCCCTGCATTAAGCCGATAGAGTGATACGACAGAGACGTACGTAGCGCTGAGCGATGAGTACGGCCAGGCTGTCTACTCCGCGGTCTGGAGCAGAAAGGGGAAGGGTAATCGATGGAAGTGGCAACTAGAGGGCACGCTATCACGCGTGTCGGATACATTGAGGGCTGCGTCGCTGCCTTGCGACTTAAGATCGAGAAGGACGAGGGCGTCATAGAGGTTCTGAGGAAGACGCACACCCTTCGTCGGTCAATAGATAGGCTAGAGGAGCTCCTGCTCGGGGAACGCCCAGCTGCTTCATGGACTCGGCCAACTCCGCCGCGGACCGCAAGATGGGCTGCGGTGTGGGCTAGTCGGGAAACCTAGACGAAGTAGGTGGGAGAACAGCCGAATCTAGCTATTCGCTCCCAAGGCCGGACACGGCGACTGGCGTAGAGCTATCCAGAGTGGTCCCGTTCCCTAGCTGGCCTTCTTCATTGTCCGGTTCGCCCGAACGTTGCCCAACCTCGTCTTCATCTGCACCCGAATCAGCCGCCGCTAGCAGGTACGGCACATACTCGAAAATGGGGCAGTAGGGCGGCCTGGCCGTAGTCGATATCAATAGAACTGAACGCTGCGTCCCAACGTATCGAAGCGCAGAACGCTCTTCTTGACAGAACTGCTATACTAGGAAATTACCCCGCATGAAGATTCTGCAGGTCGCCCCGCTGTGGGAGAGAGTTCCCCCTCCAGGCTATGGCGGCATCGAGGCCGTAGTCAGTGTGCTGACGGACGCCCTGGTGCGAGCCGGGCACGACGTAACCCTTTGGGCCTCCGGAGATTCCCTGACCCTGGCTGACCTACGATCTGTCTATCCACGCAGCCTGCGCACGGCAGAGAACGTGAAGGATGGCACGCTCTACGACTGGGTTCATGCAGCCGCAGCGATCGGTGGCGCCACGGAGTTCGATATCATCCACAACCACGCTGGGGAGCCTGTCATGGCGCTCGCCGGCCTGGTGAACGTGCCCATGCTGACTACCATGCACTGCCTAATCACGTCAGACACAAGGATCGTCTGGCAACACTACAGTGGCTACTACAATACTGTCAGCCGCGCCCAAATCAGCACCGTGCCGCCCCTGGAGAGGCCGCAGCACGCGGGCGTAGTGTGCAACGCCGTAGACGTTGCCAGCTTCCCCTTCTCCACCCAGAAAGACGACTATCTGCTCTGCCTGAACAGGGTGGCACCCGAGAAAGGCACCCACCTTGCGATCGAGGTGGCGCGCCGGGCGGGCCGCAAGCTAATCATCGCCGGCAAGGTGGACCGGGTTGACCGGGAGTACTATGAGACTTTGGTCAAGCCGCGGGTGGACAGTCAGGACGTGGTGTTCCTGGGCGAGGCCGACCATCGCCTCAAGAGGGAGCTCTACGTCCGGGCAGCTTGCCTGCTGGTGCCCATCTGCTGGGAAGAGCCGTTCGGGCTGGTGATGGTGGAGGCGATGGCCTGTGGCACACCGGTGATCGCCTTCGCCCGCGGCGCGGCACCGGAGCTCGTCGTGGACGGCGAGACCGGCTTCCTAGTTAAGGACGTTGATTCGATGCTGGAGGCTCTGGGAAAGATCGACACGATCGAGCCGACCCGCTGCCGCCAGCACGTAGAGGCCAACTTCGACGTCCCGGTCATGGTCGAGGGCTATCTTCGGTTGTACCGCGAGATCGTGGGCGCTCCCGCTCCCCTAGCTGAGACGCCGTCGGTGCCCCCAGTGCCGGCGTTCTACGCGAAAGACGCGGAGACTGCGGGAGCGGAGACCCATAGAGGAGGCGATGTGTGATGAAGGTCCTGCGTCCGGCTAACGAATCCACCAGCCCGCTTGCGCGGGAGGAAGAGCTTTTTCGCAAGCTCCAAGCGGCAGCAATCTGCTGCACAGAGCAGCTGCGCCTGACGATCGCCGCCCGCCGGTTGTTCCTGGACGGGTTCGTGGAGAGCCTCGACCAAAAGCTTCGGGCGGAGCAGACATGCCGGGAACTCGCTCCGGGAAGCACAGTCGTTAACCGGCTCCGGGTTGCCGCTGCTGAGGAAAGACAAGTATCATAGCGGTGTGAAATCTAGGGCCGATACGTAGGTTCCTCCGTTGGGAGCGACTCGACCGCCACGGGTAACACGCAGCACTTGGCGCATGCTCCCTGAAGGGGAGCCGCGTGTCATCGCGGACATCCGGGACGCCCTCATCATCCGTGAGGGCGGCCTGTTTCTGCTCACGGACACGGACGGCAGCATCCCCCTGAACAACGACAGCGGTTTTGGCCTCTACCACAATGACACCCGCTACCTCTCCGGCTGGGACCTCTCCCTCATCGGAGTAGAGCCGATCGTCCTCCTCTCCACGGCCGAGATGGGCTTCGCGGAGGAGCAGGTGATGATCAACCCCGAGCTCATCAACGAGCGGGGAGAGACGTTGCCCAACGGCAGCCTGGAGATCCGGCGCCAGCGCGTCTTGGACCAAGGGTTCCTGGAGAGCGTGCGGCTCACCAACTTTGCTCTTGTCCCCCTGACGCTCACGCTACAGTACCAGTTTGACGCCGATTTCGCGGACATCTTTGAGCTACGCGGAATCCGCCGCAAGCGGCGGGCGCAGCTTCTGACGCCCCGCCTCCATCCTGACGCCGTCACCTTCGCCTACCGCGGCCTCGACGACGTAGCAAGAGAGGTCAGCATACAGTTCCGGCGCAAGCCGGACCTCCTGGACCGCCACCGGGCTGTATTCCACCTGAACATCGAACCGGGAAAGGCCGAGGAGATCGGTGTCGCGATAGCAGTGGACAGACCAGCGGGCGCGGGAACGGGCTCAACCCGCCAGTCCATACTGTCCTTGAGGGAGAGCCATAGCCGCTGGAAGGAGTCCAGCACTCAGGTGCTCACCAGCAACGAACTGTTCAACGCCGCCCTGGACCGCTCCATCGCGGACCTACGGATGCTCTGGACAGAACGGGGACCGGACCTCAGCTACATCTCCGCGGGCGTCCCCTGGTACGACACCCTGTTTGGTCGGGACTCGGCTCTGGCAGCGATGATGACACTAGCGCTGAAGCCCCAGCTGGCGCGGGATGTCCTGCGCTGCCTGACACGCCTTCAGGGAAAGGTGATGGACCCGGCGCGTGAGGAGGAACCCGGGAAGATCGTGCACGAGGTCCGTCAGAGCGAGATGGCGAACACGGGGGAGGTGGTCTTCGGGCGCTACTACGGCAGCGTCGACTCCACGCCGCTGTTTGTGCTCCTGGCGGCGGAGTACTACCGCTGGACGGGTGACCTGGAGCTGATGCAGGAGCTGCAATCCGCGATCAACGCGGCCCTGGTCTGGATGGAGCGCTATGGTGACCTGGGCGGTGATGGCTACCTGGAGTACGCGAAGAAGACGCCCCGCGGGCTGGACAACCAGGGCTGGAAAGACTCCTGGGATGGCATTGTCGACGAGGAGGGAAACCCGCTTGGGCCACCTATCGCCCTGGTGGAGGTCCAGGGCTACATGTACGCCGCTAAGAAGGGGATCGCCGACGTGTACGAGGCGCTAGGGGATCCAGAGCGGGCACGACAGTTAAGGGAGGAGGCCATCACCTTGCGGAGGCGGATCAACGCCGACTTCTGGATGCCCGAGGGGTACTATGCTCTCGCCCTGGACGCAGACAAGAAGCCTGCGAGGGTTGTGACCTCCAACGCAGGGCAGCTCCTTTGGAGCGGAGTGCCCTCGCAGGCGAGAGCCCGGCGTCAGATCGACCGGACAATGCGAAACGACATGTTCAGCGGCTGGGGGATGCGGACCATCAGCAGCAGCGCCCGGCGCTACAACCCCATGGGCTACCACCTGGGGACGATCTGGCCGCATGACAATGCCCTGATCATGGCCGGGTTCAAGCGCTACGGGGCGGAGGCGGAATTGAACGAGATCGCCACCGCCATCTGCGACGCCGCCTTCGCCTTCCCCTACTACCGCCTGCCGGAGTTGTTCAGCGGCTCTCCCCGGTCCGCACATCACGCGCCCGTGCCCTATCCGGTCGCCTGCCGGCCTCAGGCGTTCGCGGCGGCGACGCTGCCCTCCATGCTCACGTCGATTCTGGGCCTGGTGCCGGACGCCCCCCACGGTCGGCTGTACGTGGTGCGGCCCCGGCTACCGTTCTGGCTGGACTTCGTGCGCCTGTCTGGCCTCCGCGTGGGCGAGGGGACGGTGGACCTGATCTATCATCGGCGAGGATCGCGGACCGTGGTGGAGCTGATCGGGAAGACATCGCCAGTGGAGTTGGTTCAGACGCGCCGCTGGCCCTGGCGCTGACGATCTCGAAGAGTCGCGTGGGATTCGAACCCACGACTCCCGGATCAAATGTCACACTGTGGGTGCCTAATTGCTAAGGCCTCAGACTCGCGAAATCCGGGGTGAAAACCGCGTTGTGAGGTCGCCGCACACTACGAAGTCTTAGTGTGATACTCTCCCCCGGCCCTCTCGCGGAAACAATGGACACCCCTCAGGTTTCTTATCAGGCCCCCACCAACTCCGTGAGGCCGGCTCGGTCCAGCAGGTAATCCACCAGTCGTGGAAATGGATCGAAGCCGACGACCTGCGGCGCATCGGCCACGAAGTTGGACAAGGCGTTGATGTCGTAATAGAACACCTGCCCGTCTCGCGCGTTGACCAGATACTCTACCCCACCCACTTCTATGTTGGCAGCAGTCATAATGCGCTTCGCGTCGGCGATGACGTGGGCGGGTGGCGTGAACCCTTCCACCGGAACACCCCGCCCGGACACGCCATCGGCCAGGCCACCTGCGCTGCTCTGCTGTCCAGGATCAGGTGGCTGGCAATAATCGGCCGGGCAGAGGTTGAATTCTCCCGGACTGAGGAACAAGCGGATGGCGTACAGGTATTCGCCTCCCAGGATCTCGACCCGCACGATGCTGTCCCCCTCCGCCGGCAAGTATTCTTGCACGAGCGCGGTGTGGTCGATCCCCAAGTCGAGTTCGCCGCGCTCGGCTACATCTCTCAGTTCGTCCAACGAATCGAACTTCACGATCTTGGCCCCGGCCCCGCCAATGTTTGGCTTAAGGATGACCGGGAAGGTCAGCTCTTTGGCGACCGTGGGCGCCTGTGATGGATCATTGATCACTCGAGCGCGTGGATACCGAAGGCCCAAGCGGTGTAGCAGGCCGAGCTGTTGTGCCTTGGAGAATTCGTAAACATAGGCGTCATAGCCATTGAGGACATTGGCGCCGATCTCTTTCAGATAGGCAAGGTATTGCAGAGTGTAGAAAATAGCCTGGGTGTGGCCGCGCGTGTAAGCCGAGGGGCTCATGCGGTTGACGATGAGCGCGTACGGGCAGTCCCGCTCATCTGGGTTGAAGCTGTGATCGTGAGCTAGCAGGGGATCATAGTTCACCCCTCTCCGATCCAGTTCAGCGAAGAGGGGTTTGAACCACTCGGGGTGTTCGTAGAAGACAGCAATGGACCGACCGCTAGCTTGTTGATTCCGACCGGTCATTTCACCACTCCACCTACATATGATACCCCATTGGAAACCTGGCGTTCGGGGCTGATGGCGACACTAACGGCACTTAGTGTTCGCTTGCCCCATCACCGGCGCCTCAGTCAGCGGCCAGTGGACAGGCACCTCCGGCTCCACCTCTTGTACCACGGACGCTACTTCCTTCTGCACCGTTCAAACCGGCCCAATCAGCATACCTGGCAGCGTGAAGTTCACGGTCACCGCCATCACCTACAACGGGCTGGACTACCCACCTGCCTATAACCCTAACGATGGTGGTGATAGCAACGGCACGTCCATCACGGTAACTTTCTAGTACGGAGCCCGGTCAATAGCGCTTTAGAATCACACACACTTGCGTGTAGGGGCTGGAGCTTCGATTCTGATTACCGCCGGTGCGTCCTCGGTGTCCTAGTAGTTGGCGCTGGCGGGCTGTACGCGGTGAAGATGCGCCGGGGTAGCGTTCACACCCGCCCCGCCCAGGCGCAGAACGACAGGCGCCGACTTGCGGCTCCGACAGCAATGGCAGGCAGCGGTTCAGCTCGTGGGGGGCACCGCGCACTGAAGCCTGCCTGCCGGTAGGCATGGTACGCGGCATGGAAGCAGGGCGAAGTCTATAGCCGCCATTGATTGGTGTTTACCTTCACGAATTTGACAAACTCTGCACGAGGTGTATACTACCGTCCCTCGAACTGCATACGAGTTGCGGACAGGGAGGGGACGGCGATGAAGCACGTGCGAATACTTCTTCTGGGCCTGGTGGCACTGGTGTCGCTGTTCTTGGGCCCGGCGCCGGTGGCGCAGGCTGCCACGTTCACCGTCGACTCGACCGGCGACGCCGTTGACGCGAACCCCGGCGACGGTGCGTGCGCCACCGCCGGAGCCGTGTGCACCCTGCGCGCCGCGATCCAGGAAGCGAACGCCCTGGTCGGCACGGACATCATCAACTTCACCATTGGTACGGGGGTGCAGACGATCACCCCGGGCAGCACCCTGCCGACGATCACGCAGCCGGTGACAATAGACGGCACCACCCAGCCGGGCTTCACGACCACCCCGATTATCGAGCTGAACGGGAGCGGCGCTGGGGCGTTCGTGGACGGGCTCAACATCACGGCCGGCGGCACCACGGTCAAGGGGCTGGTGATCAACAACTTCAGCGGTAATGGTATCAAGCTGTCCAACCTCGGCGGCAACACGATCGAGGGGAACTTCATCGGCACCGACGTGACGGGCGCCGTGGCCGAAGGCAACGGCGCCCGTGGCGTGTACGTTATCGGCTCCCCCAGCAACATGATCGGCGGGACCACGGCTGAGGCACGTAACGTCATCTCAGGCAACATCTTGGACGGCGTCCGCATCTCCGCCATCGGCGCGACGTTGAACGTGTTGGAGGGCAACTACATCGGCACCAA
>JADFKX010000003.1 GCA_022564695.1 Chloroflexota bacterium
GCGCATGGATTTATCTTGACCGTGAACTCTGACGTCTATATTATGCGCAGGCAAAGGAGGTGGGCTACTACGGGTATGACATTCTGGGAGAAGCTCGCCGAGGCGAGCCGGCGTAACCAGAGCCTCCTCTGCATTGGCCTTGACCCTGACCCCTCAATTCTCAGGGGTACGCCCGTAGCAGCGTTCCTCCAAGCGATCATCGAAGCCACTCAGGATTTGGTCTGCGCCTACAAGCCGAACTTAGCGTTCTTCGAGGCGCTGGGGATCGGTGGCATGCAGACTCTCCTTGAGGCGCTACGAGGGGTGCCGTCCTACGTCCCGATCATCGCAGACGCGAAGCGGGGAGATATCGGCTCCACTAACCGCTTCTACGCCCAGGCCCTGTTTGAAGTGTACGACTTCGACGCGGCTACGGTGAACCCCTACCTGGGCGGTGACTCAGTACAGCCGTTCCTGGAGTATGGTGACCGTGGTGTGTTCATATTGTGCCGTACGTCCAACCCGGGTGCGGCGGACGTGCAAGGGCTTCGTCTTGAGGATGGCAGGCTGCTGTTTGAGGCGGTAGCGGATCTGGCCAATCTCTGGAACACAGCGAGTAATGTGGGGTTGGTGATGGGCGCCACGTGGCCGGAGGAGCTGGAGCGGGTGCGGGCGATCTGTCCAGAGCTGCCGATGCTGCTTCCGGGGGTCGGTCCTCAGGGCGGAGAGCTGGGCCGGGCGTTGGAGGCCGCCCTGGACGCCGAGGGCGGCGGCGTCATCGTCAGCGCCTCACGTCAGATCCTATACGCGTCACCGACAGACGATTTCGCGAAGGCCGCGCGGAGGGCCGCGCTGGGGTTGCGGGACGAGATCAACCGAGAGCGAGACGCCCTGCTGGCCAGACGTTAGCGATGGTGATGGAGGTGCGTCTGGGAGACGTGGTGCGGCTGCGCAAGGTACATCCCTGCGGCGGCTACGTTTGGGAGGTAGTTCGTTTGGGCGCGGACATTGGCATTCGATGCCGCAACTGCGGCCGGCGTGTGCTCCTGGAGCGTCGGGTGTTCGAGAAGCGGGTGAAGGAGTTTCTGGCGAGAGGCGAACCGGACGAGTCCGCGAGCTAGCCCGAATATGGTCTACGAACCCCCGCAGATCGAGGACATCGCCGACTCTCGCTCCCTCCTCAGGCAGCCCCGCTTCGCTACCCTCTGGCTAACTCAGGGTCTGGCCCAGACGGCCCAGAACGCCATCCTGTTCACGCTCCTGGTGCTGGTGCTGAAGCTCACGGGCTCCAGCGCCGCCAGCAGCCTGCTGGTCCTGGCGTTTATTCTGCCTTCGATCTTCATTGGCGTGTTTGTTGGGGTGATGCTTGACCGCTGGCGAAAGGGGACGATCCTTGTCATCACTAACGTTGTGCGGGCGGGCGCGTGCGGCCTGTACCTGTTCTTCAACGATGATGTGGTGGCGATCCTGGCTATCAGCCTGGTGTTCAGCACCAGCGGTCTCTTTTTCAACCCGGCGATAGTATCGCTGATCCCATCTATGGTGAGCCAGGACCGGCTCGTAAGCGCCAACAGCCTGTACAACTTCACTCTCACCGGCGCTCAACTGGGGGGGTTGGTGTTCCTGGCGCCCGTGATCCTGAAGCTGGGTGACGAGCGGACGATGTTCGTGGTGGCGGGTGGCCTGTTCATCGTGGCCGCCGGGCTGGCCGTGTGGCTGGATACGCTGCGTGATGATCGGGAGACCGAACCGCGAAGGGGGCGGCAGTTCGGTGGCATACTGGAGGAGTTCCGAAAGGGATGGCACGCTCTGACATCAGATTCCGCATCCGCTCTAGCGATGGCGCAACTGACTATGGGCAGCACTCTGGTCCTCCTGTTCGCGATACTCATCCCCCGGTATATGGAAGAGGTGCTGAGCCGCTCTCCGGACGACGCCGCCTTCCTGTTCGCGCCGACGGGGGTGGGGGCGCTGGTGGGGCTGCGCTTCATTCCCTGGTTTAGCCGCAAGGGTAATAACAGAGTTGTCGTCATCGGTCTTGTGGGTGTCGCGGTGTCGCTGGTGCTGCTGGCGACGGTGCGCGGCCTGACGGAGATTATGGAGACGACACCCGGGCCGCTGAACCCCGGCCGGTTCCTGGGCCTTTCGTTATTGCAATCGTTAACGATGATGTTCGCTGCGCCTATGGGTTTCTCCTATGCGCTGCTGAACGCCCCGGCCCAGACCATACTCCACAAGCGGGCGCCGCCGGAGATGAGAGGCCGTATCTTCGCCACTCAGGTGGTATCGGCGAACTTCATCTCGCTGCTGCCGCTGCTGGTGGTGGGAGGCATGATCGACATCACTAGCGTGACGGTAGTGCTGGTGGGTGTAGCGGCTTTCCTGTTACTATTCGCTTACGCGAGCGCCCGCGTAGGCGGCATGACGGACGGGGACGAGACGCCGCCGCGAGCGCGGGAAGGCGTATCCAGTTCAGTTGACACCCCTACTAGGCTGAGCTAGAATTGCCATGCATTGAATCTGGAGGTGGGAGTGTGGTTGAGCTAACTATAGAGAGCATTCGCGTCAGCCTGATGAACTATCAGCGGGTGGTCATTCTCAAGGAGAAGGAGACCGACCGTTATCTGCCGATCTGGATTGGGCCGGCAGAGGCGGACGCGATAGCCGTGCGGCTGCAAGATGTGGCGGTGGCGCGGCCCCTGACTCACGACTTGCTGCGGACGCTCATCGATAGCCTTGGGGCGAAGGTGAGCCACATTCTGGTTAACGACCTGGAGAACGATACGTTCTTCGCCCGCATCGTATTGACGGTTGACGGCAAGGAGATTGAGATAGACTCTCGTCCCAGCGACGCGATCGCTCTGGCTGTGCGCGCCCAGGTGCCCATCTACGCGAACGAGGCTGTGTTGGAGAAGGCGGGGGTCCGTCTGGACCAGGAGGGTCAACCTCTGGGGAAGGGTGTGGGACCAGAGATTGAGCCGACCAGCGAGGCGGATGCGGATGAGCTGAAGAAGCTATCGCCCTTCCGCGATGTGATAGAAGGGCTGGATATGGAGGGCTTCGAGAAGAAGTAGTCGAAGATCCGACGGCGGCGGCGCCTCAGGCTTTACGGCCTGGGGCTTTTGTGTTATTGGAGGGTTGAAGTTGGATTGTAATGGGCGGTTGTGATAAAGTGCGCAATCGGAGAGGCTTGCGGAGGTGGTGTGTGCTGCCATGATGGAACGGCTGCCGCCGACGATGCGGCTTACCGGCCTGGGGTTCTATCTAGCGCTATGCATCAGCGGTGGCGTGTTCGGCGGGGTGCAGTTGGATGGGTGGCTGGACACGGGGCGCCTGTTCGCTGTCCTGGGCCTGCTTCTGGGGCTGGCTCTGGGTTTAGGAGGCAGCTTTATTCTCCTGCTGGAAGTGCTTAAGACGAACTATGATAAGAAGGAAGGACAATAGATGAGGCTCAGTCGGGGCCGGCTGATCGCCGGTGGACTGATTGTCCTTACCGTCCTGGGCTTCGTTTTTCTGCGGGGTCCCACGCCTGCCATCTCCATCAAGGCGGAGACGATCCAGACCTTCGGCCCTGTAGATATCACGAATACGATGCTGACTTCGTGGATCGTGGTGATAATCATGGTCACGATAGTGTATCTGGGGACGCGCCGGCGCGACCTGGTGCCCAGGGGCTTCCAGAACATGTTTGAGGCAGCGCTGGAGGCGTTCTATAACTTGGTGGTGAGCGTGGCCGGCGAGAAGAACGGGCGCCGGTTCTTCCCCGTCGTCGCTACGCTCTTCTTCTTCATCCTGGTCTCCAACTTGCTGTCGCTGTTTCCGATGTTCAGCGTCATCGGTCTGGTCCGGGAGGAGGAGCATGGGTTCGTGATGGAGCGGACGGATGTGGGCCCTCTCCCCGTGAGCTGGGTGGGGCTGTCCAGCCTCAGCAGCCTCAGCGGCGACTCGATAGACGAGGACGACCCGGACGCGGAGGAGCAGCTTAGGGAGGCTAACGAGGATGGGAAGATCGTGGGGGAGCTGATCCCGTTGTTCCGCGGCCCCAACACGGACCTCAACACCCCTCTGGCGCTTGCGATCGTATCCGCGATAGCGGTGGAGAGCTGGGGGATCGCGTCGTTGGGGTTGGGCGGGTACGGCCGTAAGTTCTTCAACTTCGGGGGCATGTTCCGGGGTTTATTCCGGCTTAACTTCCGGCAGTTCTTCCAGGGGGGGATCGACGCCTTCGTGGGTATTCTGGAGTTGATCTCGGAGATTGTGCGGCTGATCAGCTTCACCTTCCGTCTGTTCGGGAACATGTTCGCCGGCGAGGTGGTGATACTGATGTTCACTTTCCTGACGCCGCTGGTAGTGACTGTCCTCTTTTACGGTCTGGAGCTGTTTGTGGGCATCATACAGGCGTTCATTTTCGCCATACTGACGCTGGTGTTCGGCATGATGGCAGTCGCCCACGGTGAGGCGCAAGCCGCCGAGGGAGGGCATGAAGAGGGGCCTGGGGCGATGGCTTCGGAGGCCCAAAACTAGAGCAAAACGAACGAAGAGCAAGGAGGTAGTACATGGAGACGCTTCTCGCCATAATTGCGCCGGTGCTGGAGGGGGCACGACTGCTGGCCCAGGAGGAGGCCGAAGCAACGAAGTTCGCGATCAGCGACGATGGCATCAAGTTCATCGGCGCCGGTATCGCCATGGGGCTGGGCTCGTTAGGCCCCGCTATCGCGATCGGCAATCTGGTGGGCCGGGCGATGGAGGCGCTGGGGCGCAACCCGGAGGCGCAGCCGGTGATCCAGACCAACATGATCCTGGGGCTGGCGTTCGCGGAGGCGATCGCAATCTACGCCCTGGTCACGGCCATAATGATCGGGTTCGTCTTCTAGGCGACCGGTCCGGGCGAGGGCTTAGACGGGAGCTAACGGCATGGTGTTTCTTGCAGAGGGCGGCATCGGGGCGCTTGGTATCAACCTGCCCAGCCTGATCGCCCAGCTCATCAACTTCACTTTCCTGCTGATCGTGTTGGGCTGGGCGTTCAAACGGTTCTTGTTCCCGCTGCTGGACGAACGACGGAAGCGCATCCAGGAGGGGCTAGAGGCTTCCGAGGAGGCGAAGAAGCACCTGGCCCAGACGGAGACCGAGACAGCGGCTGAGCTGGATAAGGCACGTCAGGAGGGGCAGGGGCTCATCGGGCAGGCGCAGCAGATGTCTTCTCGAATCCAGGAGGAGGCGCGCCAGTCAGCCCGCACGGAGACGGAGACGCTGCTGGAGCGGGCGCGCAGTGAGATACAGATGGAACGGGATGCGGCGATCGCTGACTTGCGACGGGAATTCGCCGATCTCACGATCACGGCCGCGGAGCGGGTGATCCGGCGCAGCCTGGACCGGACGGCGCACCGGGAGCTGATCGAGGAGGTGCTGGCGGAGGCGCCGCAGGGTGACGATGGGAAGGACGGCCATACATGATCCGTGAGATCGCGGCCCGCCGCTACGGCGAGGCGGCGTTCCAGATCGCCCGCGATGGCGGCACGGAGGAACGCTGGTCGGAGGGGCTGGCCCTTATGGCCGACGTCTTCTCCGATCCTGAGATAGCGGCGCTGATGCAGGAGGCGCGCGTGTCCGCCGCCGATAAGATGGGGCTTGCGGAGAAGTCGCTTGCGGGCGTCGATCCGCTGGTGCTGAACCTGGCACGGCTGCTGGTGCACCGAGGCCGTACGGCGCTGGCGGGCCAGGTAGCGGAGGCGTTCCAGGAGCTGATGGACGCGAAACGGGGCATCGCCCACGCGCTGGTGACCACCGCCGTCCCTCTATCTGACGACGAAACAAGGGCGGTGGCCGAAAGGCTGAGCGAGATCAGCGATCGGCAGGTGGTGGTTGAGACGCAGGTGGACGAGAGGATCATCGGCGGCCTCGTCGCCCGTATCGGCGACAAGCTTATCGACGGGTCCACGCGCAGCCGGTTGCTGGCGCTAAAGCGCCGTCTGCGGGAGGCGCGGGCGTGACTGCTGCTGTTGCGAAGGCGGACGTTGAGCGAGAGCTCCTGGGGGCCTGGGAGACGCTGGGCGCTGCGGTGGACTCCTTCTCCGATATGGAGTTGGAGCAACCCGGGGTGGTGGAGAGTTGGTCGATAAAGGACCTGCTGGGACACATCGCTTTCTGGGCGCAGCAGGCGGCTAAGAACATGCAGCTTATCGCCGAGGGCAGGGCGGATGATGTTCAGCGCCCCAGCGACGAGAAGGCGTTGGACGAGTGGAACGAGCGCGAATGGCGGCTGCGCCGAGCGCGGTCTCTTTCGGACGTGAGGGAGGAGTGGCTGGAGAGCTTCGACGGAGCGGTGCAGGCGCTGGCGGCCTTATCATCCGAGAGGCTGGAAGAGAAGTTCAAGAGTTACACGGCGCTCAAGCTGTTCGCGGAGGATACTTACGAACATTACAAGGAGCACCTGGCGCATCTGACGGCCTGGCGGCGGGAGCTGGAGACGACGGAGACGTAGGAGGACGATATGGCGGTACGCCCTGAAGAGATAGCGTCTATAATCCGGCAGCAGATCGAGCAGTTCGGTGGCGCGATCACGGCCGTTGACGTGGGTACGGTGGTGGAGGCCGGAGACGGCATCGTGCGCGTGCACGGCCTGCGCGGCGCAATGTACAGCGAGATGCTGGAGTTCCCCAACAACGTGATGGGGATGGCCTTGAACCTGGAGGAGGAGACCGTCGGCGCGATCGTCCTCGGCGATTACAAGGGGATCAAGGAGGGCGACGAAGTCCGTTCCACGGGGCGCATCGTGGAGGTCCCCGTAGGCGAAGGGCTCATAGGTCGCGTGGTTGACCCGTTGGGCCAGCCGCTGGACGGCAAAGGCCCGGTCAAATCAGACAAGACGCGGCCGGTGGAGCGCATCGCCCCCAACGTGGTGATGCGACAGAGTGTCGACACGCCGGTGCACACCGGCATCAAGGCTGTGGACGCCATGATCCCTATCGGCCGCGGTCAGCGCGAGCTGATCATCGGCGACCGGTTCACCGGCAAGACGGCGATCTGTCTGGACACGATCATCGCGCAGAAGGGTGGCGACCTGGTCTGCATTTACGTGGCTATCGGCCAGCAGGCGTCGAAGGTGGCACAGGTGGTAGCCACGCTGGAGGAGCACGGCGCAATGGAGCACTCGGTGGTGGTGGCGGCCAACGCCGCCGACCCCGCTGCCCTTCAGTACCTGGCGCCCTATGCCGGCTGCGCAGTGGGTGAGGAGTTCATGGAGCAGGGCAAGGATGCGCTGGTCATCTACGATGACCTCTCCAAGCACGCCTGGGCCTACCGGCAGATGTCGCTGCTGCTGCGGCGCCCGCCCGGCCGCGAGGCGTATCCCGGCGACGTCTTCTATTTGCACAGCCGGTTGCTGGAGCGGGCTGCCAGGCTCTCGGCGGAACTCGGCGGTGGCTCGTTGACCGCTCTTCCCATCATCGAGACGCAGGCGGGCGACGTCTCCGCCTACATTCCGACCAACGTCATCTCCATCACTGACGGTCAGATCTACCTGGAGGCGGACCTGTTCAACGCGGGCATCCGTCCCGCGATTAACGTTGGCCTCTCGGTCTCCCGCGTGGGCGGCGCCGCCCAGACGCGGGCGATGCGCAAGGTATCGGGCGGCCTGCGCCTGGACCTGGCGCAGTACCGGGAGCTGGCCGCGTTCGCCCAGTTCGGCACGGCGGATCTGGACGCCGCCACCCGTCGCCAGCTGGAGCGGGGTCAGCGCCTTACGGAGGTGCTGAAGCAGCTCCAGTTCCAGCCGCTTTCCCCGGGCCAGGAGGTGAGCATCCTCTACGCGGGGGTGAACGGCTATCTGGACGACGTTGAGCTGGGCAAGGTGCATGGTTTTGAGGAGGCGTTCCACAACTACATGCAGGGAAGCCACCCGGACACGCTCAAGGAGATCGACGAGAAGAAGGAGCTGACGCCGGAGATAGAGGAGCAGATCAAGACGGCGATCAAGCAGTTCAAGGAGAGCGTTCCCTATTAGCGCCATGGCTGCACTGACGCGTATTCGCAGGAGCATGCATGGAGGTCAACTCTTGGCACCGCGGACTGAAGTCCGCGGCATGGTCTGTTGGAGCCGCGCACCATACCTACCGGCAGGCAGGCTTGAGTGCGCGGGGTGGGCTTCATAGCGATGGCAACTCTGCGTGAGATAAAGCGTCGTATCCGCAGCATCGAGAGACGAATGGCTAGACCGCAGCCTGAAGGCTGCGGCATCGATGGAAAGTTGCATGCGCCAGGCTTGAGCCTGGGGTCTAGGTATGCTGCCTAATGGCAACTCTGCGTGAGATAAAGCGTCGCATCCGCAGCATCGAGAGCACGGCCAAGATCACGCGGGCCATGGAGCTGGTGGCGGCGTCCAAGATGCGCCGCACCCAGACACGCGCCCTGGACGCGAGACCTTACGCGGAGAAGATGCGATGGGTGCTGGCGGACCTGGCGGAGACGCTCCCGTTTTTGGACCCGGAGACGCTGCATCCTCTCCTGCGCCGCCACGAAGAGGTGAAGGCCGTAGAGGTGGTGTTCATTGCCCCGGACCGCGGGCTCTGCGGCGGCCTGCCCTCCATCCTGAACCGTCGTATCGCATCGTTCATCCTGGAGCTGGAGAAGCCGGTGCGCGCCGTCGCCGTGGGACGCAAGGGGCGCGACTTCCTGCGCCGCACGGGTCAGGAAGTCGTCGCCGAGTTCATCGATATCGGCGACAAGCCGGGCTACGAGGATTGCCGGCCCATCGCCCAGGTCGTCATGGAGGACTTCGTCGCCGGCCGGGCGGACGAGGTGTACATTATCTACGGCCAGTTCGTGAGCACGGTGGTGCAGCGGCCGGAGGTGTACAAGCTGTTGCCGGTGGAGCCGCCGGCGGAGGCCGCCACCTTCGGCGTAGATTACATTTATGAGCCGAACCGTGAGGAGGTGCTGGCCGAGCTGTTGCCGCGGTACGTGGAAGGGCAGGTCTACGAGGCGATCCTAGAGGCGATCGCCAGCGAGCAGTCGGCGCGCATGGTGGCGATGCGCAACGCTACCGATAACGCTAACGAGATCACGGGCGACCTGACGCTGGTGTACAACAAGGTGCGCCAGGAGTCCATCACGGGCGAGCTGCTGGACATCACCGGCGGCGTTGAGGCTTTGAAAGGGAAATAGCCGCGGATGTGGCTGGATAGAATATCGGTGGGAGGTAGACATGGCGAAGGGCACTAAGGGAAAGCTGGTTCAGATCATTGGCACGGTGGTGGACGTGGAGTTCCCGGCCGAGGAGTTGCCGGCGATCTACGATGCCGTGGAGATCGAGACCGGCGACGGCGGCAAGCTTGTGGTCGAGGTGCAGCAGCACCTGGGCAACAACTGGGTGCGCTGCCTGGCGATGGACACCACCGACGGCCTACGGCGCGGCGCTGAGTGCGTGGACACCGGCTCGCCGATCATGGTACCGGTGGGACGTGTCTGCCTGGGGCGGCTGTTCGACGTCTTGGGCAATGTCAAGGCGGACTTCTGGCACGATCAGGTGGACAAGCTGGGCGAGGTCAAGGCGGCCGAGCGCTGGCCTATCCACCGTCCGGCGCCAACCATGGAGGAGCGCGAGACGACGCTGCAGGTGCTGGAGACTGGCATCAAGGTGCTGGACCTGGTATCGCCGTTCACAAAAGGGGGTAAGGTGGGCGCCTACGGCGGCGCCGGTGTGGGCAAGACGGTAATCATCATGGAGCTTATCCGCAACATCGCGACGGAGCACGGCGGCTTCTCGGTGTTCGCCGGCGTTGGCGAGCGCTCCCGCGAGGGGAATGACCTCTGGCGCGAGATGAGCAGCTCCGGCGTCATCGAGAAGACGGTGCTGGTGTTCGGCCAGATGAACGAGCCTCCCGGCGTGCGGGCCCGCATCGGCCTCACCGGCGTGACGATGGCGGAGTACTTCCGGGATGAGGAGGGCCAGGACGTCCTGCTGTTCATCGATAACGTATACCGCTACATCCTGGCCAACATGGAGGTGTCGGCGCTGTTGGGCCGCATGCCCTCCGCGGTGGGCTATCAGCCCACACTGGCCACGGACATTGGCGCCCTGGAGGAGCGGATCACCTCCACGAAGCGTGGCTCCATCACCTCCTTCCAGGCGATCTACGTGCCCGCCGACGACTACACCGACCCGGGGATTGTCACCACGTTCGGGCACCTGGACGCGGTGATCGCGCTGGAGCGGTCGCTTGTTGAGCAGGGGCTGTACCCGGCGGTGGACCCGCTGACCTCGTTCTCACGTATCCTGGACCCGCGCGTCGTGGGTGAGGAGCACTATGAGACGGCGCGGGGGGTGCAGGTGGTGCTCCAGCGGTACAAGGACTTGCAGGACATTATCGCTATCCTGGGTGTGGAGGAGCTATCGGAGGAGGACAAGCAGGCGGTGGGGCGGGCGCGCCGAATCCAGCGATTCCTGTCGCAGCCGATGTTCGTGGCGGAGACGTTCACGGGGCGGCCCGGCCGCTACGTGCCGGTGAAGGAGACGGTGCGCGGGTTCCGCGAGATTCTGGATGGGAAGTGGGACCACCTGCCGGAGCAGGCGTTCTACATGGTGGGCGGCATTGAGGAGGCGGCGGAGCAGGCGGAGAAGATGGAGAAGGAAGCGGCGGCGTAGGAATAGGGCGATGGCTAAACAGAGTGCCCGTACCCTGCCGCGGCCGTTCACCCTGCACTGGGGGAGCGGGCGCATTGTGGAGGAGGCTGCCTACGCCGGACAGCATCACGAGCCGTCTCTGCAACTCCTGGAGTTCGATGACGGCTCTCTCTCGGTACGATTCTGCTATTATGACCACGCCGGCCGATTCCAGCGCAGCCCGCTCATCGTTAGTGACGACGAGGTCGCTGGTCTCCAGAAGGCTCTGGCCGGGACGCCCAAGTTTCGAGCGCTGTTGCGGGAGATGTTGAGTAAGAGATGACCCTTAAGGTCGAGATAGTCACGGCGGAGCAGTTGGTCTACTCCGAGGAGGACGTGGATCAACTGATCGTGCCCGGTGTGGCGGGCGAGCTGGGCGTCCTTACGCTGCATGCGCCTCTATTGACTATGATCCAGCCGGGAGTGCTGCGCATAGTCAAAGGCGACGAAGAGGTGGAGATGGCGATCACGGGTGGCTTCATCGAGGTGCGCGACAACCGAGTAACGATCCTGGCCGACGCGGCGGAGCGGTCTGAAGAGATCGATGAGGAGCGAGCGGAGGAGGCGCGCCACCAGGCCCAGCGCCGCCTGGAGGAGCGGGGGGCGGAGGTGCCCCTGGTGCAGGTGCAGGCGGAGCTAGCGCGTGCGCTGGCCCGAATCAAGGCTGTGTCGCGACGGCGTCGGCGAAGGGGCGGGGTGCCGCCCGGCCCACCACGGCCCTAGTGAGATTCTTGTATTGAAAGAGCAGACGGCGCCGCTTATCTTCACGAACAGTCGCGACGGTACCAAGCTGGTTATCGATGGCGGGAGACCGCTGCACGGCAGCGTTGACGTTAGCGGCTCCAAGAACGCGGCGATGGGCGCGATGGCGGCGGCCCTTCTTGTAGCGGAAGACTGCTATCTGGAGAACGTCCCCGCTATCGGCGACGTGGGGCATATGGCAGAGGTGCTGCGCAGCCTGGGCGCTACCGTGGAGCCGACTTCCGAGCATGGTCTGCGCATCAACACCGCTAAGCTGACAAGCTCTTCGCCTCCAACGGAGCTGGTCGGGAACCTGCGCGCCAGCTTTCTTGTCATGGGGGCGCTGCTGGCGCGGCTGGGCTCGGCCGGCTGCTCGCCGCCGGGGGGCGATGTCATCGGCCAGCGTCCCATCGACGTGCACCTGGCTGGGTTTGAGGCGATGGGTAGCCGCGTCAACCGTGAGGGAGAGAAGTACGTCGTGGAGACCGACGGGCTCAGAGGGGCGCGCGTGTTCTGTGACTACCCGAGCGTGCTGGGCACACAGAACTTGATGCTGGCCGCGGTGACCGCCGACGGCACAACAACTATCGTGAACGCGGCCTCGGAGCCGGAGGTGCAGAGCCTGGCCGCGATGCTGAACTCCATGGGGGCGCGTATCAGTGGCGCCGGCAGTCACACGGTCACGATCGCCGGTGTGGAGGCGCTGCACGGCACAACGCACCGCATCATCCCGGATCGCCTGGAGGCGGGCACCTTTGCTATCGCCGCTGCTATCACGGGCGGCCGGGTGGAGATTCGAGGCGTCGACCTAGGCCACCTGTTCTCACTTATCGCTAAGATGCGGGAGGCCGGTGTAGTGGTGGAGGAGGATGGGGATACGTTAAGGGTCTGGCGGGAAGACGAGTTGCGGGCGGTCACTATTCAGGCGCTGCCGTACCCCGGCCTCGCCACCGACCTCCAGGCGCCGATGGCTGTGCTCCTGACTCAGGCCCGCGGCGTAAGCTACATACACGAGCGGGTGTTCGATAACCGCCTGTTGTATGTGAGTGAGTTGCGCAAGATGGGTGCGGAGGTAGTGACGACTGGCACAACCACTGCTATCATTAGCGGGCCGACCCCACTCCTCGGTTCCAGCGTAAGGGCGCTGGACGTGCGGGCGGGCGCGGCGTTGATATTGGCCGGCCTGGCTGCCAGTGGTCGAACTGAGGTGGCGGACGTGTATCATGTGGACCGCGGCTACGAGCGCATCGCTTCCAAGCTGCGCAGCCTCGGGGCGGCGATCGAGAGGGTGTAGTTTGTTCGGTAAGCGCATCGGTGTTGACCTGGGTACCGCCAACGTTCTGATCTACGTAAAGGGCAAGGGAATAGTTAGCGCAGAGCCCTCTGTTGTGGCTGTGGCTCAGCGGGACAACAGCATTGTGGCGGTGGGGACCGAGGCGCGCGAGATGCTGGGCCGGACGCCGAGCGCCATTCAGGTGATCCGTCCTATGCGCGACGGCGTCATCGCCGATTATCTGACCACGGAAGCGATGCTCCGCTATTTCATCGGCAAGGTGAACGGGCGGTTCTCCCTGGTGAAGCCTGAAGTGATGGTCTGTGTGCCCGCGGGCGTGACCGGGGTGGAGCAGCGAGCTGTGCAGGACGCCTGCGAGGCGGCCGGGGCGCGGCGGCCCGCCTACGTTGTTTCGGAGCCGCTGGCTGCGGCCATCGGGGCCCGCATCCCCATCAGCACGCCCCAGGGCCACATGGTAGTGGACATCGGTGGCGGCCGCGCCGAGGCGGCGGTCATCTCTATGTACGGCATCGTCGTCAGCGAGTCGGTGCGGGTGGCGGGTGATCGTTTGGACGACGCCATAGCCGCGCACATAAAGCGCCGCTATAACCTCAACATTGGCGATCGCACGGCCGAGAATGTGAAGATCGCCATCGGCAGTGCCTTGCCGCTTGACGAGCAGCTCACGTACGACGTGCGTGGGCGGGACCAGATCAGCGGCCTTCCTAAGACGGTAACCGTCACCGCGGAAGATGTTTGCCAGGCTCTCCACGATTCGCTCCAGACCATTTTGGGCAGTGTTCGCTCGGTCTTGGAGCGGACGCCTCCAGAGCTTGCCGCGGACATAATTGACCGGGGCATAGTGCTCACCGGCGGGACGGCGCTTCTGCGCAACCTGGACCGGATGATCACGCAGGAGATCGGCATCCCCTGCTATGTAGCGGATAACCCGATGGACTGCGTGGCTATAGGGGCTGGAATTGCCTTAGAGCATCTGGAGCTGATCCAGCGGGCGCAGCCACCCGAGGGAGAGTGGATGGTCAGCTTCTAGAGGCCGCTGCTGTGGAGCGAGGAGAGTTTTTCAGGTAGTAGGCCATGCTCTGGAGCGCCAGGACCGGCTCGATGCGCTTCAGATAGACTCCCTGCGGCACACGGGCGGGAATGGGCGCATAGCTGAGGATGGCGCGGACGCCGCACTTAACCAGGGTATCGATGACGTTCTGGGCGATCACAGCGGGGACAGCGACGATTCCAACGTCCACGGGGCTCTTCAATAGGATCTTCTCCAAGTCGTTGGCGTCTCTTATCGTCAGGTTCTCGATCAGCTGTCCTATCCTCTTGGGGTCGGCGTCGAACGCCTCGACGATGCGAAACCCCTGAGGTGTGAAACCTTCGTAGCCGAGGATGGCGCGGCCCAGTTTGCCTACGCCTATTACGGCCATGCGCCACTGCCTGTCCAGACCGAGGATGTGGTGTAGTTCGTCCAGAAGCTTACGGACGTTGTAGCCGCGCCCTTGCTTGCCGAAGCGGCCGAAGTAGCTGAGGTCCTTGCGGATCTGGGCGGGGGTTACGCCCAGAAGAGTGCCTAACTCCTGGGAGCTGACCACGTCTCGGCCTTCCTCATCAAGAGTAGACAGGGCACGTGTGTAGAGGGGGAGCCGGTCGATGACTACAGGCGGTATCTCCATGAAGGCTTGTCTCCGTTGTTATTTGTTATCTCAATAGACGTCTTTGCCAACGTCTATTGAGTTCGATAGGGCTGAGCATCTTATAGCATTCGCGGTGCGCCCCAGTCAAGGGTTTGTGCTCACAATTACAATCCTTCGGCCTCGCGGCTGACGATTGCCGGCGGCGGGTGGTGATCAAGGCGGCGGCGAATCTATCAGGTTCCCGCTTTGCGCTCGTGATGCGCCAGATCGTATCTCAAGAGGAGGCCGATAGGTGGCCCAGCCGTCCCCTTTCCAGGTAACGTAACTGATGTAGGTGGCGTCTTAACCTGATGACGGCGATTAGCCAACGTCAGGAGAGTATTTGATATGGAGCGTAGATACGAGTCCGCTGAGGAAGTCACTGAAGGCGGATCAATTGGACAATCGGGTGAGACGCAGCGGCAGTCGGGGGGGTTCCCTGGCGAGGACGAAGACAGACGGGACGGTCAGGGTTTGTCGTCTGATAGTGGTCCAGCCCAGAATGAAGCCAGGGATTCGATAGCGCAGACGTTGAGCAACGCCGCCGCGACCCTGGAGGCCGACCCGCCCGTATCGGCGGGAAGGCCGCAAAGTTCGATCTTCCCCAAGCAGCCGAGCACGCTGGCGGAGGTTGGCCTTTCAAAGGCATTTCTTACGGATCTGACGCTCAAGATAATGCACTACTCCGGCACCCCATCCTCAACACAGCTAGTGCGTAGGTTGGGGCTTGGCTCGACGATGGTGCAGCAGATACTGAAGGTCCTCCAGGAAGAGCGCCTGTGTGAGGTGTTGAGCCAGTCAGACCTGTTTACAGGGAACTATTGCTACCGCCTATCGGAACGAGGCACGGCGAGGGCGTCGGAGGCGCTGGAGCGTACTCGCTACGCCGGGCCTGTGCCCGTGACTGCGGAGCAGTACACGGAGGTCATTCGGGCGCAGCAGGCGCAAAGACAGATGCCGTCAGCGGCGCGCATCAAGGCGATTGTTGATGAGTTTGTCCTGGCGCCGGAGGTTGCCGATTCGGTGGCGCGCGCGCTCTACTCCGGCAAGACTACGATGTTATACGGTCCTTCCGGCAACGGTAAGAGCAGCATCCTGGAGCTGTTCGCCAGCAGATTCGAGGGCGTAGCCCTTATGCCCTACGCCCTGTATGTCTACGGTCAGGTGATCCGGGTGTTCGACCCCTCCGTTCATGAGGCGATCGGTGATGTTAGCGGCGGAGAGGCAGTGAAGGACGATGCGAAGGTGGATCGTCGCTGGGTGATGGTGCGCCGTCCGGCCGTTGTCCTCGGCTCGGAGTTGGGGCAGGAATCGCTGAACCTGGCCTATGATTCACAGGCCCGCTTCTACCAGGCCCCTCCGCACGTGAAGGCCCAAGGCGGCGTCCTGATTATTGATGACCTGGGCCGTCAGAAGACGGACGCCCGGGAGCTGATGACCCGTTGGCTTCTCTCCGTGGAACGCGGCTGGGACAGCCTGAGCCTCATTACGGGCGAGAAGCTGAGAATACCATTTGATGTTCAGCTCCTGTTCGCGACCAATCAGCCGATGGAGAAGTTGGCCGATGAGGCTCTCCTGAGGCGGATTCTGTACAAGGTAGAGATACCCAGCCCCAGCCCGGTGGAGTTCACGGAGATCCTGCGCCAACTCTGCCGGCAGAGGGGGGTACAGGCGCCGGATGGCGCGATTGAGCGCGTGGTGGAGCGGCTGTACGGTCAGGCGGGAGAAAGGCCGAGAGCGGCCTACGCCCGCGACTTTCTGGATGTCATTATTGAGAGTGCGTCCTTCGATGGGCGTGAGCCCGTGCTGGACGATGAGTCGTTCGAGCGGGCGATTCGGCTTATGAGGAGCCAGCGCTCGGCCGGCGAAGCGGTTTAGGCTAACCCCTCAAGAAATCCTTCGATAGCCTCCATAAGCTCGCGCGGCCGCTGCAGAGGCACGTCATGGATGGTGTCCTCCAACCAAACCACCTTTACCGCCGGCGCCTGTTCTTCCGCCAGGGTTATGGCCTTCCGCTTCTGCTCCATCCAGATTGTAGCGCGCGAGTCCTGATGATCGCTTGCGGCGGGGATCAGGAGGGCGGGGCAGCGGAGGTGGGGCCACAGCGTTGAGGGCTTCTGCTCCCACAAAGAGCGGAGTATCTTCAGGTGGTTTTCGCGGCTCAGGTGCGGGTAGATCGTCTTGTCTTCGTCTATGCGAAAGTTAGCCAGGACTATCTCTTGGACGTCGTCG
This sequence comes from Chloroflexota bacterium, assembly GCA_022564695.1. GTDB lineage: Bacteria > Chloroflexota > Dehalococcoidia > SM23-28-2 > RBG-16-64-32 > JADFNQ01. The sequence continues at coordinate 16,574 of JADFKX010000003.1, forward strand.
TTCCAGAGTGAGCCCAGGCCGGGCCAGTTGCGAGCTCCCTGGAGAAAGGTCTCCAGCTTCAGGCCGGCCAGGGGCGGCGGCGACATCATCTCCAGTGTCCGTTCCCAGGTCATGCCGGGGAAGGCTGAGATCTCCAGGAAGCCGCCGTCCACCAGGGCCAGCCAGGATACGGCGTCCGGCCTTTCGGCGGCGAACTGAAGGGCGACGTTGGCGCCCCAGGAGTGGCCCACCAGCGCGGGCCGTTCCAGGCTGAGGGCCTCTACGAAGGCCTGGAGGTCGCCGGTGATGGAGTGGAAGTCGTAGCCGTCGTCCGGTTTGGCGCTTGGGCCATGGCCGCGCTGATCCAGAGCCAGGACGCGAAAGCGCTGGGCCAGCATGGGGGCGACGAGCTTCCAGATAAGCGAATTAGATGCCAGGCCGTGCAGGAGAACGAGCGGCTGTCCCGAGCCGCCCCAATCGCGGTAGTGGAAACGGAGGCCACGCAGGTCTAGGAACTGATTCTTGGGCGTCACGGTTAGCCTGCCAGCGGAATCTCGTTCTTTACAATATGTCCCGGCACTCCGTTGCGCCAGGAGAGGACGAACAACTCCAGTCGGTGGACGCGGAAGCAGCCGATGTCCGTATCACGCTCCGTCTGGATCAGCTCAACCATCTCTCCCAGCCGGTCTTCCCGTTTGTACTGGGTGAGCGAGATGTGAGGCAGTGGCTCGTGTCCGTCTGGGTAGCGTTCCGGGAGCTCCGGTATGGCGGAGCGGAGAAGGCGGCCCAGCTCCAGGCCGCGGCCTCCATCGTAAGGGACGGCGATGAGCACATCGCGGAAGGCGTTGAGGCCGCGGACCGCTACGTCGAACGGGCCCAGGCTCTGCGCGACCTTCCGCCCCTTCTCTAGCGCCTCCGCTATGAAGGACATCGGCAGCAGGTTTGCTGGACCGTCAGGCAGGCGCGGGGGTGTGGGGTCGCCGCTGGTGAGCATGATCGGCGGCACGATGGTGATGTGCCAGTAGTTCGGTGGGAAGGGGTTGACGCAGCCGGTGGCCTCCAGCCGCGAAACGGTCTCCCGCAACCTGCTGCTGACCGTCGCATCGTCAACAGGTATCACGAAGCCGGCTGTCGCGGTGACCTCAGGTGGCAGGGGCAGCCGACCGGTCCAGGCCGAGACTGTGGGGCAGCGATGGAACTCCTCCCAGATCGCCTGGTGGCGCTTGGCCGTCTCTCGGTCGGCTTCGTTCATGCGGGAGGGCGCTAGAGCTTCTTCAGCTCTTGTATGATCCAGCGCAGGCGATCCTCCTGCTCCGCGGTGATGGTCGAATAGCCGAAGCCGAGGGTGTTCACCACGCCGGAGTAGCGCTCCTTGATCTTGGGCACTATCTCATCGTAGGTGCCGACGACGGCGAACTCGTTGAGCATCTCGTCGGTGATCTCGTTGGTCATCTCCGCCCACTTGCCCTCCATGGAGAGGCGGTGGAGTCGCATGCCCACGTCGCCCCAGCCGTGGCACTCCAGCACCGGATGGTAGGAGCGGGTGGAGCCGTAGAATGCTATCTGCTGCTTGAAGGGCGCTTTGGCCCTCTCCACCTCCTCTTCGTTCTTGCCGGTGACGAGGAAGCCGCCGCCGACGACATCGATGTCTGAGAGCTTACGGCCGGCTTTCTCGGCGCCCTCCTCGATGTTGGGGATGATCACCTCACGGGTGTACTTGGGGGTGTTGAAGGGGTGCATGCGGATACCGTCGCAGATCTCGCCGACGAGGCGGCAGTGGTACTTGTTGACGGCGGAGATGTAGATGGGGACGTTGTTAGGGTTGGGGCCGGGGTTGAAGAATGGGGAGATGAGGGTGAACTGGTACCAGTCGCCTTTGAAGTTGGGGCGTTCGTTGGTCTGGAAGGTGTTGAAGATCGCCTTGAGACAGAGGATGTATTCGCGCAGGCGGGGCCCCGGCGGCGCCGGCCAGGGTGTGGAGTAGCGACGCTCGTTGTGGCCCTTGACCTGGGTGCCCAGGCCCAGGATGAACCGCCCGCCGGAGTAGCGCTGGAGGTCCCAGGCCATCTGGGCGACGACGAAGGGGCTGCGGGGGAAGGCGATGGCCACGGCGGTGCCGAGCTTGAGCCGCTCCGTGTGCTCGGCCAGGATGGCAAGCGGCAGGAACGGGTCGTGGCCGGCCTCGGGAGTGACGATGGAGTCGTAGCCCATCTCCTCCATTCGTTTGCCGTAGTCGGCCAAGTCCTTGATCGTGGGGGCCATGACCGTTGTCTCTAAGCGCATGTGCGGTCTCCTTTCGTCAAGGGGTGATGAACTCAGCGATCGCCTGGTTGACCAGCTCCGGCTTCTCCCGCTGCACCCAGTGGCCGCACTCCGGGACGGTGCGCAGGGTCAGGTCCGTGAAGAAATCGGGCAGCTTGTCGCTCCAGGCGACGGGGAAGATGGGGTCGTTCTCCGCCCAGAGGACGAGGGTGGGGGCGTGGATCTTGGGGTCCGCGACCGGGTCGGGGCGGCCCAGGGTGCGGAACATGGCGCGGTAGCAGTTGAAGCCGCCGCGCAGGGCTCCGGGCTGGGAGAGCACCTCCACGAACTGCTCCACCTCCTCGTCCGTCCAGAGCGACTTGTCGTAGGACCAGTGGGAGAGGAAGTGGCGCAGGTATACTTCCGTGGCCCGGAGGCTGGAGCCGACAAGCTGTTCGGCCAGGGGGAGTTGGTGGAACATCATGTACCAGGTTTCGGGTAGTCGGTCGGGCGTGAAGAAGCGGGCGCCGATGCCGGGGTAGACGGGCTGGAAGAGGACGAGTTTGTCCACCAGGTCGGGGTGGGTGCGGGCGAAGCGCTGTGTCCAGACGGAGCCGAAGTCATGGGAGACGATGCTCACCTTATCGAACCCGAGGTGCTGCACGAGAGCGCGCAGGTCCTCGGCGAAGACGTCAGCCGTGTAGCCTTCTTCCGGCGGCAGGTCTGGCTTGTCCGTCTCGCCGTAGCCGCGCATATCGGGGACGATGACGTCGAAGCGCTCAGCGAGGGGCTTAATGTTGAGATGCCACTCGTAGTGGAAGCCGGGCCAGCCGTGGATGAGGAAGAGAGGGGGGCCGCTGCCCTCACGTACGAAGTGATAGCGCAGGCCGTTGATGGTGGCGTATTGGTGGTTGAAGGCTTCCGTATCGCTCAACTAGGGGCGGCTCCTGTTCAGGGTGGCAATTAACGTCAACTGTATTCGCTGTAGCAACTACTGTAAAGGGCGGTTACGGCTGTGCAGGGGCGATGGTCGCGGGTTCGATCTCGAAGCTGAGTTCATCGCCGTCCGGTAGCTGCACCACTAGGCGCAGGGGGAGATCGCTGTTTGAGGCGGCATCAGAGAGCTGAACGGCCCACATGACGAACAGCGTATCCGCAGAAGCGAGCAGTGAGACGGACAGGCTTTTCTCATCGGTACAGGGGGATGACGGCAGCAGGGCGCCGATAGCGATGAACGAGCCGCCCCAGAGGCTGAGCGAGCCGGCGGTTCCGTCGTCGGCATCGGTGCCCTGGTCGTCCGGGATTTGGACCGCGCTATCGGCGGTGGCGCTAACGGGCCCGCCGGAGGCGAGGGCGGGCTCGCTGCCGGTGTCGTGGTCGTAGGCCGTGAGGAGGTCGAACCCTTCGCAGGTGTAGCGGATGGTGAGCAGGTAGGCATCGCCCGGTAAGGCGTTATCGATTCGCAGGAGGAGGGGGATCGCTACACCCTCATGGTAGGCCGCGGCCTGCGGCAGCGCGTCGAACTGCCACTGGCCTTCATCGAAGACGGCCAGGCGGTAGAGGGGTGCGCTGAAGGTGGGGGTTGGCGTTGGTGTGGGCGTAGGTGTTGCCGTTTGGGTGGGCGTAGGTGTTTCCATCGGTGTTGCCGACGGAGTTGGCGACGACACGACTGGGGTCGAAAGCACAGGGGTAGGTGTGTCGGCGGCGCCGGTTGGCGAGTTGTCGTCCGAGTCAGACAGCCAGATGGCGAGAAGGGCGAGGGCGATGAGCAGGACGAGGAGTCCGGCTCCGGCAAGAGGCAGGAGGGGCGGTCCCGGCCGAGGGCGAGGCGGGGTTGAAGGCGGGCGCGACCAGTTCCAGCCGGACCCGCTGGAGCCGCGGCGACCGACGACGTTCAAGATAGGACTCCAGAGAGAAAGGCGGGGTAGGTAGCGTAGAAATTATGGGCGCGTGGGCGAGTTATTGTCAAGTAATGACTGTCGTGAACAGATGCCCGGAACGGAGTGCGACCGTCTAGTTTGATACGGCGCCAGTTGTCGGGGGCCCAGTCACATATTCAATACTGACTTCTACCCAGTACCGTAGAGTTTCAATATCATTTATCATCGCTTCCGGCAAAACGACATAATCCTTCTTGACAGGCCCTTTAGGGAAATATCGAAGCTGCTTTGTACCGTTGTGTCTCATCAGAGCGTTTCGTGATTCTTCTGGCAATTTTACCGCGAAGCCGACGGGGGTTAGCGTTATGCAGATCCTTCCGTTCGCATAAACGGCAGCTCCGCTAAAGAAATGCTTGCATTCCAGATCAACATTCTTGAACTTATCGGCCGTTGCGCGGCTCATTAGTTCAGACAACTTCTCTACGTACTCTTTAGCCATTGAGTGGTATCCCAGCGCCTAACGTATGTCGGCCTCCCGCGCCCAGACGTCAATCTTGCGCCGAAGGCGCTCGATGTCTTCCTGGGTGCCCCACACGTGGGGCCGATCGATGGCGCCCTCTGTCTCGGCCAGGAAGGTGGCGCCGGCCCAGGCCCTGAGCGGGTGGTAGTCGGGCATGGGGCCGGCCACTTCCTCGTAGCCGGAGCGCCAGGCTCGCAGGATCAGGCTTCGGGCAAGGTTAAAAAGGGCGCTGAGCGGACCCGGTGGCACCGGCGCCGCCAGGAGCGTAATTTCGGTGCGGGCCAGGTCGGCGCGGGGATCGCCGGCGGCGGCCCCAGACCAGTCAAGGATACCGGTGACGGTGGCGCCGTTGCTGACTACGTTCAGCGGGTGATAGTCCATGTGGATGAGGGAGGATGTGGATAGCCCCAAGGAGAGGGCATGAGCGGCAAGATCGGCGTACTCCTCGGTGACCCGCGACACCCAGTCATTCGGTGCGCCGGTGACGAACTCGTCGGGAGGCGTGACGGCGTGCAGCTTCGCCTGCGTCCGTCCGAACAGGCGGCCCAGACGCCACAGCGTCCACGGCTTCTTCTCCATGAAGGCCAAGATGGGGATGCCCGGGCACCAGGAGAGCACCATGGCCGGCAGCTCCTGAATCTCGCCGATCTTCTCGATGCGCGGGGCCGCCAGTCCGGCGGTGGCGCACGTCTCCAGCGCGAGACGCTCCCGCAAGGCGATCTCGTTTCGGCCGGGCAGGCAGAACACTCTCAGTGAGTGGTTGCGACCGTCCGGCGTGCCGAAGCGCCAGAGGAGCGTGTCCCAGCCGCCCTTCACCCGCCGCGGCTCCGAGATATCGGCGAAGCCGAGACCTGCCAGGGCCTCTCGCGGGTTTATCTGGGCCTCGATGTTCGTCAGGTCTGCGCTCATCGCAGTGGTCTAAGGTGAAACGGCCCGAATGAACTTGAGGATGTGCTTGGCGACGGTGGACGGGTCCTCTATCAGGAGGAAGTGCCCGAGCCCGGACAGCTCGATGTAGTGCGCCTGCGGGAGCTCCTTGCTCAGGGCCCGACCCATCTCCACGTTCGCCACGGGATCGCCGTCCGCCCACACGAGCTGTATCGGCGTCTCGGTTCGCTTCAGCGCGCCCAGCCAGCGCTCCCTGTGGATGTAGCGCTCACGCATATAGGAAGCGAGGGCTGGGATGCGCCGGTTGCCGTCCTGGTAGAGCAGGAGCTCTTCCATCACCTTGGCGTCTTCCTCGCTCATCGCCTCAGGGCGTTTCATCAACGCTTTTAGCCCCTCGATGTAGATTGCGCTGACGTTCTCGCAGACGGCGATGGCCTGGGGGAGGGTCTCGTTTGACGCGAGGAGGCGCTGGAACTGAGTGACGGTGGCCTTGTCCTGCAGCGTGCTGCCGTTAAGGATAGTGGACGAGGTGATGTGGAAGGCGAGACGCTCCTCCTGCTCGCGGGCCAGCAGCTCCGCGTGGACAGTCTGGCCCACGTCGTGGCTTACCACGTGCGCCTCATTGATCCCCAAAGCTTGCGCTAATCCCTCGAGGGAGTCCGTCTGCTGGAACAGGGAGTAGCTGTAGGCGAGGGGCTTGTCGGAGAGGCCGTAGCCCGGGAAGTCGAAGGCGACGCAGCGAAAATCGGCGGAGAGGACGTCTACAACCCCGCGCCAGTCGTAGCAGGAGGTTGGGAAGCCGTGCAGGAGGAGGATCGCCGGCCCTTCGCCCCGCTCATAGACGAACAGACGCCGGCCGTCCACCTCAACGCGTCGCCCCTCGCCGAGCCAGCGTCGCGTAGGCGGTGAGAATTCGGATTCGTCCACAGTTACTCCTCTCTTGCGGCGGCCGCTAGTCAAAGGGAGGCGTGTCAGGATCGTAAGCCCGTCAGGCGCGGGCGGCTATCGTCTCTCCGATCTCGGTTAGGGCGCCGTCCATGGCGTCCAGCACTTCGTCCACCTCGTTCGCCTGGATGATCAGCGGCGGCATGAGCTGGAGGATGTTGGGGTTGTAGTGGGCGTAGACAGCGATAACGCCTCGCTTGGCGAGGGCGCGCATCGCCAACATGCCGCACTCTTCGCGGGACATGACCACGCCGATCATCAACCCGCGGCGGTTCAACCCCTTGAGCATATCGGGGTGCTTCTCCCTTAGGGCCGCGAAGCCATCTTCGAAGCGCTGGCCCATCGCCTGTACGTGCTCCGAGAAGCCGGGCTCTGTGATCTGGTCCAGCATCGCCAGGGCGGTGACGCAGCCCAGCTCCGAGCCGCCCGTGGAGGAGAGGTGCGCGAAGGCGTTGTCGTCGAAGAAGGACTGGATGGGCTTGCGGTAGGTGGCGGTGGATAGCGGGTAGATGGCCGCGCTCATCCCTTTGCCGCAGACCATGATGTCCGGGAGTATGTCCCATTCTTCGTAGGCCCAGAGTCGCCCCGTGCGTCCCAGGCCAGCCTGCACCTCGTCCAGGATAAGGATGACGCCCCGCTCGTCGCACAGGCTGCGGACGCGCGGATACCAGTCGTCGGGGGGGATGGGGAAGCCGGCGGTGGCGGGGATCGTCTCCATGATGACGGCGGCGACATCGTCGGTGACGGCCGCCTCCAGCGCGTTGTAGTCACCGAAGGGGACGCGGCGGAAGCCGGGGGCCAGGGGTCCCCACTTGTCGCCGAACTCGTCGGTGGCGGCCAGGGCGAGGCCGGTATGGCCGTGGTATCCTTTTTCGGCGGAGACGACGCCGGGCTTGCCGGTATGGCCGCGGGCGAGCTTCAGGGCGAAGTCGATCGCCTCGCCGCCGGAGGAGCCGAAGGTAGTGTACTGGAGGTCGCCCGGTGTGAGCTCGGCAAGACGCTTGGCCAGGAGGCCGCGATAGCCGCTGGCCAGCATGTGGTCACTTATATCGATCTCGTCCAGGGCGTTCTTCAGGGCGGCGATTACGCGCGGCGGCCGGTGGCCCAGGTTGAACACGCCGCCGGCGCTGCGGCAGTCGATCCAGGAGCGCTTGCCGTCGTAGTCCCACACGCGGACGCCTTCGCGGCGGCCGGGGATGAAGTCCACGCCCCACATGCGGTACATCTTCACCTTCTGAGGCGATACGTAGTCGGCAAAGTATTCCAGGAGCTGTTCCTGGGACGGCTGTTCGGTCATGGGGCACCTCTCTCCGTGATAAGTCAGTGGCCTCGGGGCCAAGAGACCAGATTTGGTGGCCGCTGTCAACCGAGGGCGGAGGCGGCTGTAGCGCTGGTTGGGGTGCGTCCAAAGATGAGGATGATCGCCGCCTTCACTAATCGTTAACCTTGGTTCAGTTTGGGCCCGTAACACGGGGTTGGCTACCGAGTCTCTGATGGTGAATCTATTCCGTTTAGTTTAAGGGGGAGGCGCATGTCCGGAAACGGCCACCGCCAGACATACAACATCGAGGGCTTCGAGGAGCGGGCGCGCACGTCTACCCGGCGTGTGGATAGAAGCGGCACAGCGCCGCACAGGTTCGGCAAGTGGCTCTGGGTAGCCGGAGCCGTCATCATCGTCGCCTCCATAACGGTGCTACTGATGGGCCAGGAGCCCACCTTGTTCAACTATCTGTCCACGTCTGCGCTTCTCGGCTCCATGGGGCTCCTGGCGTTAGTCTCGGCGTCTCGCGCCCTCAACGTCGGCGCACGCTACGAGGAGACGATACTCCAAGTGGAGGAGGTAGAGCGTAGCTACCACTCTCTGCGCCAGGTCGTTACCTCGGCGATGGATCTGCGCGATAACGTGACCGGCGGCCACTCTGACCGGGTCGTGCATCTGTCTTTGGAGCTGGGACGGGGTTTGGGCTTGACGGAAGACCGTCTCCAGCAGTTGGAGTGGGCTGCTTTCCTGCACGACATCGGCAAGATCCACGTCCATGAGGAGATACTCACCAAGCCCGGACCACTGGATGCCAGCGAGTGGGGCGAGATGCGGCAGCACGCGTTCTTCAGCTATTCAATATTGACGCAGGTTGACGAGCTGAGCGAGATAGCGGAGATAGTGTACTGTCATCATGAGCGGTACGACGGTAAGGGGTATCCACGTTGTCTGCGGGGCGCCGAGATACCCCTGGCGGCGCGCATTTTCTCGGTGGCCGACGCATACGACGCCATGGTGTCGCAGCGACCCTATCGCGAGCCTCTGAGCCACGAGTGCGCCGTGCGCGAGATCATCAGCAACGCCGGGACCCAGTTCGATCCGCAGATGGTGGCCGCGTTCGCCCGGTGGGCGATCTCGACCGGTGACGATGGCATTGGACGCATGGTGGAGGATGAGATGGAGCGGCTGCCCGCCGGCCTGCCGCAGCTTGACCGTGCCAACTGGGCCTAGGCGTAACGGAGTCCTGACGACGGCCAGCCTCAGGCGGGTCGTTATCCATTTAGCGGATGCTACAATGCATCCCGCATGATCACTGACGTCCACCATGTGGGGATTGCCGTCCGCGATATGGAGGCGGCGCTGCGCTTCTACGCGGAGGCGCTGGGCCTGCCCCTGGTCAAGCGGGGCGAGGCCCCGGCACGGGGGGCGCGGGTAGCGCTGCTGGCTGTCGGCGGCAGCTACCTGGAGCTGGTGGAGCCGACGAGGGACGACTCGCCGTTCGCTGAGCATATCGCAGAGCGGGGTGAGGGGTTGCACCACGTTGCCCTGGGTACGGACGATGTGGATGCGCTGGTGGCCGAACTGCGGGCGAAGGACGTGCCGCTACAGGACGCGGAGCCGCGCGAGGGGTTCACGGGTCGCCTGAGCTACCTGGCGCCAGAGGCGATGGACGGGGCGTTGCTGGAGGTGGTGCAACCGCCGCGTGAGCTATTCGGCGGCAGCGCCGGCGATTGTCCGGTATCACGGATAGACCATGTGGTGTTGCATCTCCCGAATGTGGAGGGGGCGTGCGGGCGCATGCGCGAGTACTTTGGCGTGGAGACGAAGCGCACGTTCGAGCGGGGCGAGATGCGGTTCAGCTTCCTGCGCCCCGGCGACGTGATAATGGAGCTGATCGGGCCAAAGAAGCCGCCGTCCGAGGCGCGGCCCGGGTCCATCGCCGGGCTGGCGTTCGAAGTTACGGATATCGAAGCGCTGACAGCAGACCTCAAGGAGCGGGGGCTGCCGGTGGGGGAGCCGCACGCGGCGCTCCAGGGAGGGCGTATCGTGAGCGTCAACGCCAGCGGGGCCTGCGGCGTGCCGGTGGCGTTCATCGACTTTTCGGATGGATAGGCCACTGAGTTCGCCCTTCTAGTGCAGTGCAGTTGTACGGTCGTACCCCGCGCCGCAGGTAGCACAGCATAGATCGAGATCATGGCAAAAGGGGGTGCCTGCGGTCGTTTCCCGTGCTTGATTGTTGGCAGGGGGGCTGATATGATTTAGGTAGATTGAGGCACAATAACGATAACCTTCGTCCGTTAAGTGCGCCGTTCTCTTGTAAGTAGACACAGATTGACAACGAGGTAAAGATTGTCTGTTTTCTCACTATATGTTGATCCAACGGCTGCGGGCCTGGGCCTCCAGATGTTGCTTGGTGGGGTTGTCGGTGGTCTAGTGACGATTAAGCTTTTCTGGGGACGTGTTTTCTCGATGTTCCGCAGGACCGAGGAAGAGACGGAAGACACTTCGGCTGGCGGCGAGGAGCCGAGCGAAGCGATGGAAGAAGAGGCCTAGCCGTTCTGACAGACGGCTGGAACTGGGCCCCGCCCCGGCCAAGGCACGATTCCGAACAAGCGCTACGCCTGGTTACGGCGTTTGGGCTAAGCGCGGGCTAAAACGAATGGTACATCGGGACCCAGGGTCCTTTCGGGACCCCGCAGGAGGGGTCTTGCTGGGCGACCGTCGAGTATACCGCTATTTCACCGGCCAGCACGCGACGGAGTTCACGGCCTTGCTTGAGACTGGGCTCCTGGACTCGTTTGTGAAGAGCGGCGCGGTGATAGGGACCAAGCCCATCGCGATCGAGGAGGCTGCTGAGCTATATCGCGCGGCCCCCGACATAGGCTTGGTAGTTGAGCACCCGCGGATACCGTTCATCTCCTACGTATACGAGTGGCCGTTTGAGATGCTAAAGGCGGCGGCGATCCGCTCTCTGGAGATCCTGCAAACGTCCTTAGACAAGGGTTTCATCCTGAAGGACGCAACGCCTTACAACATCCAGTTTGTGGGGCTCAACCCTCTGCTGATCGACGTGGGATCCTTCGAGCGGTACGAGGAAGGGATACCCTGGATGGGCTATTCCCAGTTCTGCCACACCTTTCTTAATCCGTTACTTCTCCAGTCCATCACCGGCGTCCCGTTTCAGATGTGGATGCGCAGCTCTCTGGAGGGGATAGACCCAGTCCACCTCAACAGTCTAATCCCCCTTAGACACAAGCTGCGGAAGAACGTCTTTATCGACGTCGTCCTCCAGGCGTGGTTCAGTCGGAGGTATGTATCGCGGCGCAGTGATGCGCCGAAGCTTCGAGAACGATCCATTCCAAAGGGTGTCATCACGGGGCTTGTTAATCGGCTGACGAAGAGCGTGTCGGGGCTGAAACGGCGAGGTAAGGCTCATTCTACCTGGCTGGACTACGAGGAGCAGTGTCACTATGAGCCGGAAGCGCTGCAGTTCAAGGATCGCTTCGTAGAGGAAGCGCTGGCGAAGGCGAGGCCACGGATGGTCTGGGACTTGGGCTGCAATGTGGGGCGCTACAGCGTGATGGCTTCGCGCTGCGCTGATTACGTGGTAGCCATGGACAGCGACGAGGCGACGGTTGGCGCCCTATACGAGCGGATAAGGGGCCAGCAGACTAACGTCTTGCCCCTGACGGTCGACCTGATGAACCCCTCGCCCGGCCAGGGCTGGGCTCAGGAGGAGAGGCGGGGTCTGGGAGAACGCGGCGCCGCCGATTTCGTCCTCTGTCTCGCCCTGGTGCACCATCTGGCGATCAGCGGCAACGTTCCCCTGAGTAAGATCGTAGAGTGGCTCTCTACCATCACGGAGGCGGGCGTTGTGGAGTTCGTGCCGAAGAGCGACCCGATGGTGCAAGCGCTGCTGCGCACCCGTCAGGATGTGTACAGCGGCTATACGCAGGACGCCTTCGAGGAAGCTCTCAGAGAGCAGTTTGAGATAACTGATGTGGCTTGCCTGCCCAAGTCAGAGCGAGTTCTCTACCAGTTTTGCCATAAGCAGCGTTAGCTCATGAGAGTGAGCAAGCTGTCCGGCTATAGAGAGCTGCTGTACGCAGCGCTGATCATCTTCAGCGCCGTGAGCCTCGCTTCCCTGGAGTTCATGAAGAATGCGTTTCCTATCGCAGATGCGTTGCTGGTAACCAAGACCACCGTGATCTATATGATCGTTCTGGTGCAGGTCTTGCCCGCTCTTGCGCTGTTGGGTGCTGACCGCCTCATCGCTGCGCGATACGGCGCCGGCCGGCGCCTTCGGGTGTTCCGCTCGGTGCTATTCGTCGTGGCCGTCGTACTGATACTGCGTCAGTTGCAGCTCTACTGGGGCCCGGCGAGCGACTTCGCGGATTCGGTGAGTTCATCGGGCTGGGTGCTGGTGGTGCTTGTCGACCTCACGATTCTTGCAGCCGTAGTCGGCTTCGCCGTCTGGATGTTCAGGGGCCTGGCCATGTTCTTCGCCTACATGTCCCCGGTGGCGATAGTCATGACGGTCCTCATTCCATCCCAGGTACCAACGGGCGAGAGCCTCCCGGAGACGTATGGTCAGGAGGTGGTGACAGCGTCACGGTCAGAATCTCAGCCAGCCGTTTTTGTACTTGTATTCGACGAACTAGGATATGACGTGCTCCTTGACGATGGGAAGGTGGACGCGGAGAGCTTCCCTAACATCGCCGCACTGGCAGAGGACGGGGTCTGGTTTACCAACGCTACCACCAATAACTATTGGTCTTTGTTCGTCCTGCCAACCATCATCGATCCAGTCAAATCGCTGGCCGAGCGTTTTGACATCAGGCTCTATACGCAGTTCCGGTTTGTGGAGCAACGATACGTCAAGGCTTGTGGCGAGGTCATGACGTGTCGGGGCTATGGCTACTTGACCGAGAACGACCAGCTGCGGGTGGCCGGTAACCTGGCTCTGCGGTCCTTCTACCAGGCGACCCCGAAGCCGGTGGAGTGGGCCATAAGCCGCCCAATGGGTTGGCTACTGGACCGCCTGGGCTGGGCGTATCCGTCCGTGGATAGCCAGGGCTTCCATACGCTTACCAAGAGACAGTTTGATGTGTTTCTAGATGACATCACGGGTCGAGACGCGTTGGGACGCATACATGTGTTGCACCTGTTATTACCCCATCACCCGTTCGCATTCAGCGGAGAGGGGAACGCCCTCAGCAACGGCTGTTCTTGCGCCGCTGGCCAGGACTTTCAGCCGGAGAAATACCGGCAACAGTCGATGTACGTGGACGTTCTGGTTGGCAGGCTTATGGACAAGCTAAAGAGAGAAGGAATTTACGACGAGGCGGTCATTGTTCTCACGGGGGATCACGGACCGCGGCCCTACGTCCCCGGGCCACAGGCGCCCCTGGAAGACTCCATCGCGCGTGTCCCGTTGGTGATCCGCGCTCCCGGCTTAGGCAGCTCTGTGTCCGATGTGGACTACCAGCACATAGATTTCGGCCCAACGTTGATGGATATCCTGGGGCTGCCGCCGATCAGCGATGCCGAGGGGGTCTCGGCCTTCAGCGAGGAGCGGCCGCAGCGGGATAAGGTATTTCGGGTGTTCAGTAGTACGTTCATCCGTAGCGAAGAGGACGATAGCTGGCAGCTTGTTCTGGATGAGTGATGCCAGAACCTTGTAGCGGCGCTACCGGCTCATCCGGTAGACCTCACCCTCCGTCTTGTTGGGAGGGAAAACGGTTGCACCACAATACGGTATACGATGAGGGTAGAGGCGTTCGCCCCGATTACCGATGTCACTAAACGCTGCTGGTCTGGTTGGTAGCTCTGCCTAGGAGGCTCCTGGATGGAGAGCACTGGCCGAGGGCTAGCCCCTATGGTTAGAACCGGTGCTTGTGCCGGGGAAACTGGCGCGGGCGCGGGTCTCGTATTACTATACGGAGGCATTACGTTTACGCTAGGAGGCGCTCCGTGAGAGAAGTGGTCATTGTAGAGGCGGTCCGTACCCCCATGGGCCGCAAGAATGGGGTGCTGTCCGGCATTCACCCCAACAACCTGGGGGCGATGGTGCTGAACGAGGTTGTGAAGCGGGCCGGCATCGAGTCGTCGTTGGTGGAGGACGTTGTGTTCGGAAATGTGGACGAGGTGGGAGAGCAGGGGGCGAACGTGGCCCGTAACTGTCTCCTGACGGCGGACTTCCCGTACGAAGTACCGGCTACCACGGTGGACCGCCAGTGCGGTTCCGGCCAGCAGGCGATCCACTTCGCCGCGAACCTGATCCAGGCGGAGACGTGCGACATCACTATCGGCGGCGGGGTGGAGTCGATGTCACGAGTGCCGCTTGGGATCAACATCACGCAGGGGCCGGGCTTCCCCTTCCAGCCGGAGCTGCTGAAGAAGTACCAGCTCACCGCTCAGGGGATCTCCGCCGAGGAGATCGCCAAGAAGTGGGGCATCGAGCGGCCGGAGGCGGACGAGTTCGCGCTTGAGAGCTACGAGAACGCGAAGGGGGCCCGGGACGAAGGCCGTTTCGACCGCGAGATCCTGCCTGTGGACGTGCAGCTTGAGGGGCTGCCGGCCACGATCAAGACGGACGAGGGCATCCGCGACACGTCGCTGGAGAAGCTGGCTTCGCTGCAGCCCTCGTTTCGCCCGGACGGTGTTCACCACGCCGGCAACTCCAGCCAGATCACGGACGGGGCAGCCGCGGTGCTGCTGATGGCTAGGGAGAAGGCGGAGGAGCTGGGCGTAAAGGCGCGGGCGCGCATCATCGGCCAGGCGGTGGTGGGCACCGACCCGGTGCTGATGCTCACGGGTCCGATCACGGCGACGCCGAAGGTGCTGGCGAAGGCGGGGCTGAAGCTGAGCGATATCGACCTAATCGAGATCAACGAGGCGTTCGCCTCCGTGGTCCTGGCCTGGAAGCGCGAGGTGAAGCCCGATATGTCGAAGGTGAACGTGAATGGCGGCGCTATCGCCCTGGGGCACCCGCTGGGGGCCACAGGCGCCCGCCTTATGACCACGCTCCTGCACGAGCTGGAGCGCACGGGTGGCCGCTACGGGATGCAGTTGATGTGCTGCGGCGGCGGCCTGGGTACGGCCACCATCATCGAGCGGCTGGACTAGGGGCGGCAGGCCCCATTTCGCTGCCGGTGGGGGGAGGTCAGGGTCTTGTTATCGGCGCCGTATGGGGGCGAAGCAGAGGAAGTGCTAGCGGCCCTGGCGCTCGATCTCCGCCACCTTCTCCAGGCGGCGGCGGTACCGTTCCTCTCCTGACAGGCGGGCGTCTACGTACGCTTGCACCAACTCCAGCGCCAGCTGTGAGTCGATGACGCCGGCGCCGAGGCAGAGGACGTTCATATCGTCGTGCTCCACGCCCTGGCGAGCGGAGTAGGTGTCGTGGCAGATGGCGGCGCGGACCCCGTGTATCTTGTTCGCCGCGATGCTGGCGCCCACGCCGCTACCGCAGACCAGGACGCCGCGCTCCGCGCGGCCGTCCTGGAGCGCCTGGCCGATGGCGCGGGCGTAGTCCGGATAGTCGACGGAGTCGGCGTTGTGGGTGCCCACGTCCAGGACTTCGTGGCCGGCCTGTTTGAGGTTGGCCGCGATCTGGTCCTTCATTTCGTAGCCGCGGTGGTCGGCGCCGACGACGATGCGCATCTCAGTCCTCTTCTGTCATCCTACAGCCAGCGGTGTTGACGGTACCAGGCCGCCGTGAGCGAGGCCCCCTCTTTGAGGGTGACCCGGGGCGTCCAGCCCAGGTCGCGGCTGATCTCGTTGTGGGAGCAAACCCAGTGGCGCTGGCTCATCTCCTTGACCTTATCGCGAGTGAAGATGACGGCCTGCCGGCGTAGGCGGCCGTAGGTCTCGCTGAGGAAGGCGGCGGCGGTGAACGCCCAGGGAGGGGAGTTAATGCGCAGCGCTTTCCTGCCGTTGGCCTGCTCTACCGCGCCCAGCATCTGGCGCCAGGTGTAGACTGCGCCGTCGTCCAGGGTGTAGGTGGCGATGGGGGCCTCGTCAGAGGCGGTGGCAGCCAGGGCGACCGCGCGGGCCGCATCCTCGACGTAGACGCAGGAGATTGTGTTGGCGCCGTCGCCCAGGAGGGGCGCCAGCCGCCAGCGGGCAAGCCGGAAGAAGGTAAGGAGCTCGCGGTCGCGGGGGCCGTAGATGACGGGAGGACGGAAGATGACGGCCCCGACCCCGGCGGGTTTGCCGGCCCAGTCGCGCACCATCTCCTCGGCCTTGAGCTTGCTGCGTCCGTAGGCGGTAACCGGGGTGGCGGGGGCGTCGAGGGGGCGCGGCCGGCCGTCCTCGCTGGGGCCGTGAGCGGCGAGGCTTGATATGAAGACGAAACGGGGGGCGGCTTCGGCGGAAGCCAGGGCGGAGAGAAGGTTGGCGGTGCCCTCCGCGTTCACGGAGTTGAACTCGGCGGCGGAACGCGCCTTCACCAACCCAGCGGCGTGGACGACGGCGTCAACGCCCGCGACGGCGGCTGGGAGAGTGTCCGGCTGGGTGATGTCTCCCAACGCTTCCTCGATCTCTAAGCCGCGGAGGAACGAGCGGTCGCTCGTGCGTCGCGCCAGCACGCGGACGGTATGGCCTTCGCGGGCGAGCTGCTCGGCGATGTGGGAGCCGAGGAAGCCGGTGGCGCCGGTGACCAGGAATTTCATGACGTAAGGGGTTTCTCGTAGAGGCGGTAGGTCTTGTCCAGGTGGCAGCCGACGTTGCGGATGATCGTGTTCACGGCGTTGTTGTCCTCCAGCGTCCAGGAGAACTCAGCCGAGTGGTAGCCGCCATCGCGGGCGGCACGGTAGACCTGGTCACAGAGGAGATAGGCCATGGCGAGGTATTTGCGGGTGCGGTATTCCTTCTTGACGCCCAGGATCATCAGGCGGCCGGTCTTGAGGCCGCGAACCTTCAGCCGCCACAGCAGCTTCGCCCAGCCGAAGGGGAAGAGGTGGCCGTTCAGGTCGCGGATTGCCTCGTTGATGTTGGGTACGGCGAGGATGACGCCCGCGGTTTCTCCGTCCACCTCCACGATTGCAATCAGGCTGGTATCGACAATCGGGCGCAGATCTTCTGCGAGGTGGTGCGCCTCGGCGGGCGTCACGGGGACGAACCCCCAGTTCCCACTCCAGGTGGAGTTGAAGACTTCGAGTATAGTGGCGATCTCTTCATTGAAGCGTTTGATGTTGCCCTGGCGAATGTTGACGTCCGGCCGCTGGCGGAGCTCCTCCACGGCGCGGCGCGCCTTTTGGGGTACGATGGCCGTATCGTAACGCCAGGAGTAGAGGTCCTTGGCTTTCTGGAAGCCCGCGCCCTCGATGAGTCGCCCGTAGTATGGCCGCGAGTAGGGCATCATGATCATGGGCGGCGTGTCGAAGCCATCAATCAGGAGCCCTACCTCCTGGTTGATGGAGAAGCTCAGGGGCCCGCGGATGGCCTCCATGCCATGCTGCCGGAGCCAGTCCTCAGCCGCTTCAAATAGCGCCTGAGCCGTCTCCGCCTCATCCTCCGATTCGAAAAAGCCGAAGAAGCCGGTGCGCTCCTCGTGGTACCGGTTGTGCTCGTGGTCCACCTGGGCCGAGATGCGCCCGACTACCTGGCCGTTACGGTGGGCGAGGAAGAGTTGGGCGTCGGCGTGTTGGAGGAAGGGGTTGGTCTTCGGTTTGAACCGTTTGCGCTCCAGATAGAGGAGCGGGGGCACCCAGTTGGGGTCTTCCCGGTAGAGGTGGAAGGGCAGCTTGATGAAGGCGTTCAGGTCACGGCGGCCGGAAACCGGCGACACAGTCACCGACATGATTGGGCTCCTCTTAGGGTAGGAGGCCGTGCTTGCGTCCCAGGGTCTGAAACTGTTCAAGGACGAACTCTATCTGTTCGTCCTTGTGGGTGGCCATGCAGCTGGTGCGGAGCAGGGCCTTACCCATGGCCACGGCGGGGAAGATAACGGGGTTGGTGTACACACCGCAGTCGATGAGGTCTCGCCAGAATGTGACGGTGGCGAGCTCGTCGCCGATACTGATGGGGATGATCGACGTCTGGGATTCGCCGGTGTCGAACCCCATATCGTTCAGTCCGCTGCGAAGCGTTTCCCCGAGGCGCTGTACGGTCTCCACCAGCTCCGGCTCGTCAATGAGCACCTCCAGGGAGGCGAGGGCGGCGGCGGCCGAGGCGGGGGGCAGGCTGGCGGAGAAGATCATGGAGCGGCCGAAGTGCTTGATCCAATCCAGCACGGCGCGGCTGCCGGCGACGAAGCCGCCAACGGAGGCGAAGGACTTGGAGAAGGTGCCGACCGTCAGATCAATCTTCCCATCTATGCCGAAGTGGCTGGCGGTTCCGCGGCCACCGGTGCCGATAACGCCGATGGCGTGGGCGTCGTCTACCAGGAGGCGAACCTGATGGCGCTGGCACACCTCGACGATCGCGGGCAGGTCGGCGATGTCGCCGCCCATGCTGAACACGCCGTCGATGATTACGAGGCAGGTTTTTTTCTTATCCAGGCGGCGGAGGATCGTGTCCAGATGCCTGGCGTCGTTGTGGCGGAAGCGCAGCATCTCACCTTCCGCGAGGCGGCAGGCGTCGTAGATGCTGGCGTGATCCGCTTTGTCGACGACAGCCACGGAGCGGCTGTCAACCAGGGATGAGATGACGCCGAGGTTTGTCTGGTAGCCGGTGGCGAACACCACGGCCGCCTCCGTGCCCAGGAACTTGGCGATCCTGTTCTCAAGCTTCTCGTGCAGGTGAGTGGTGCCGTTGAGAAGACGGGAGCCGGTTAAGGAGGTGCCGTGCTCGCTGATGGCGTCCTGGGAGGCCTGAACGACGCGGGGATGCCTTGTAAGCCCCAGATAGTTATTGGAGCCCAGCATAATCACTTCGCGGCCGTAGATCATTGCTACGGCGCCGTCGTTGCGGTCCAGGGGCTGGAAGAAGGGGTAGAGTCGAGCGGCGCGGGCCTGCTCTGGGAGCTTGAAGCTGTGGACCTTGGCGAAGATGTCGCGCCCGTCCCCGTCGTCGTAGCGACCGGGCAGCATGCCTTCAATGGTGAGACCGGCGAAGGCGAGGGCTGCGGTCTGCGGATCGGGTTTCGGCTCAGCCTGTTTGGCCATAAGTCGTCTCTAGTTTGGTTACCTACGGCCTAATTGTCAACCCGCCAATACGATTGGCGATTATGAGTCAAGTGTCTAATCGGGTACGTTCGTTGAATATACAGCGGATGCCCGTTGACGGAGCCGCGGTCAGCGCGTTCGTTTGGGACGTGGCTGAGCCACTCGTCGGCTGTTCGTGACTGGAGTTGGCTAGTCCGCGATAGGCGGGTCAGCCTCGCGTTCCGCCAGCCGCGCCTGTGCCGCAGCCGGCGTGGGTGCGACAGACGGAGAGGCTGGACGCATGGCGATGAAGTACCAGGAGGCCAATACTAGGTATGTGGGGTAGGCGATGACCTCCAGCAGCGATGGGTTGCCGTTGTATCCAAGCAGTGCTTTCAACCAGAGGCCGACGCCACTGCCATCGTTAACGATGTTGTTGATGTCCCAGACGTGCTCGATGGAGATAGGCAGTAGGGCGGCCTCCTGAAGCTCGTGAATGCCGTGTATCAGTAGCCCTGCCGCGAAGAAGATGAGAAGGGTGCCGGTCACGTTGAAGAACACCCGCAGGTTCAGGCGATAGCCGCCGCTGTAGATTCCCCACGACAGGCCAACGGCGACGACTATCCCTGCCGTTGCGCCGATGGTGGATTCCAGCGGTGTTGATGTCCGTGTCGCGGCGAACAAGAAGACGGCCGTTTCCAGACCTTCTCTCAGGATGGCGCTGAACGGTATCAGGGCCAGCGCAAACACCGACCCCATCCCGATCGCCTGCGCCATCTCGTGTTCCAGGCTCTTCTTGATCCCGGCCGACTGCCGCTTCATCCAGACGATCATCCAGCTCAGGACGCCGACCGCCGCCAGCATAGCAAGCCCTTCGAACGCCTCCGCCCCCCTGCCCTCGAACTCGCCGGCGATGGCAAAGATCGCTGCTCCTACGACGAGGCTGATGGCCACGGCGGCCAGGGCCGCCAGGAGCACCGTCCGGAAGTGACGCCTCTGGTTGGTGGACTTGAGGTAGGCCAGGATGATAGCGACGATGAGCCCGGCCTCTAGGCCTTCTCGCAAGGTTATGAGGAAGCTGCCACCCATTGGAGACTGCCTACCGAAAACGGGTGGGGATGGAACGGGCGGTATTGGAGAGGGAGCGGTTCGGCATGCTGGTCACCTCCAGGTTAATGTCCGTCTTAACTTAGCGCTTGCTTAATATTAGCGCGTACTTACCTTAGACCTGTGCACGTGCATAAGTCAAGAGCTTTTGGGAAATATTTCGCAAATTGGACGATACGACTGCGCGCAGTGTGGCGCCGCTAAGGGGCAGCCACAGTCGCTGAAGCCCCAGGATGGCGATGGAGCGCGTCTACATCTCGACGGCGGGCTTGCCGGCGCCTATGTACTTGGGTGGGTCCTCGTCGAACATATGCTTGCAGCCGGGGGCGCAGAAGTAGTAGGTCTCGCCCTCGTGCTCGCTGGTGGCGCGGGCGGTCTCCTTTTCCACCGTCATGTGGCAGACGGGGTCGATGGCGGTGGCGGGCTTCTTGCGGAAGATGTCCAGGATACCCATGCTGATCTCCTTCACGCTAAGCGGTTGACTGTGCAGGGATGAGGATCGCAAACGCGACGCCGAGCCCGCCGACGGTCGAGTGGAGGCTGGTCGCCATGTAGCGCACAAACGGCGGCAAAGACTGCGTATCGGGCGGGCTCTCACCGGGCGTAAACACAATCGTTCTGGCTTCGTGTGCCCGGCCACGGAGCCAGTAGCGAACATTGGGGTTCACGCGAACGTTTTCAATCCATTGGGATCGGTTGCCGCGGACCGTGCCGATTAAGAGGTAGTCGCCGAATAACGTGGCTAGAATCGGTATGGAATACGGTAGCCCGGTCCGCCGGCCCTTCGTTTCTAACGCGATCAGCCCGGTAAGGCCAAAGGCAGGGAAACCGCATCCCGCGCGCACTGCCGGTTCAACCAGCAGGTTCAGGGTGCGATAGAATCCGGCCTCCATGGTCGCAAGTCTGGACACGGCAGCACCTAGTATTCGGGGGTGCTGGACGGTTGTCAACTCTGAGCGTGCGACGCTACTTCTCCTTGACGGCGTGGCCGCCGAACTCGTTCCGCAGGGCAGCGAT